>JANQGW010000166.1 GCA_028282905.1 Sedimentisphaerales bacterium
TTACCCAGACTTCGAGTGTGACGGCGGTGTAAGTATTGATGGCAATCGCCGCCGCCGGCAAATCCATATGCTGACCACCACCGGCAAGAACCAACTGACCGCCGGAAACCGTCGCGCCACCCATTAATATACCGTCGGCAGAACCGATACTGTCGGCGGCATCTCCATTAAAACTGTATTGATGAACCAGGTCGGCATAACTGATCGAAAAAATAAAAAGAACAAATACCGCACAAACAAACTTGAACTTATTCATAAAACCCCCACTTTCGGATTTAAACTCACATTGACGTATCATTGATTCTCAATTCACCGATCAGACGTTAGTGCAATACACTTTATTTTCAAATGCAGCAACAGGGGATTGCACAGAAACTCATGCAAAACCCCTGCTGCTGCCATATCAGCCTGTTCTTTCACTGAAAAGAAAACCGGTTAGTTATTTAATAACACGTCGGATACTCATAGCATTCCAGCCATTTTGCCGCCATTGCCGCGAAGTCGTCAAAATTCACCTTACAGTCACCGGTTACATCGTAAGTCGGCTTATCCGCACACACCGAACCGCCGGCAACCGTCGTATAAGCTTCGGCAACTTCAATAGCCGTCAGCGGATAATTGTAAATCTTCAGGTCATCAATCGAACCGCTGAACGGACGGGCCATATTTTTACGGTTACCGACATAAATTTCCGCAGCAAAGCCGGTAAATGTTGTAATGTCACCCGTATCGGCTTCTTCGCCATTGACATAAGTTACCGCATCGCCGGTGCTTGCGTCATAGGTCACCGTCAGGAAGTGCCACTGGTCTTCCGGATACAAATCTTCCGTCACCAACGGATACGCTCCGGCCCATTCGCCAATATTGGTCGCGAAGAATTCATCATCGAAATAACGCCACATGAAGAAACTGCCAATGCCCGCTTCATCCGGACCGGAAGCAATGTGGTACCGGCTGGACTCGGCCGAATTTGATTTTTCCCAGAAGCTGATGGTAAAGGAATTATTCGCACGCAGTCGATCTGGTGTCGGAATTACCACGGCACCACCGGCAGGATCATTGTCGCCGTCTCCAACATAGGTCGCCGAGAAAACCGCCGCACCACCGCCAACGATAGAATTCGGCTCACCTGTGCCGATGGCCGGGGTAAAAGCTCTTGCCAAAGCAGGAGTTGCTGTACCGTCACTGCTGCCGACCGCATCGGTAAAGTTGCTGTCGAACGGCCAGTGACCGATCATGGCGGCAAACACCAACTCTGCGGAATCAGAAGTTTCCGAACCAGCCGCGTTGGTCGCGAGACAGGTGTAATCGCCGGCATCGCCGGCATCAACGCCCAGAACCGTCAGCGTACTTGTCAGGGCATCCGAGACAATGTCATAATTGACATCGTCGTCAACAATCGCACCGGCAACGCCTTCTTTGAACCACTCAAAGGTCGTTGCAGTTGTGCTGGCAACCGTTACGGAGAAAGAAGCATCTTCGCCACCGTAAAGGATATCAGTATCGGCGGGCTGGCCGCTGAAAAACGGAACCGCTGGGACGGTCGTAAATGACCAGAGACTGCCGGTATGGACTGTAGGATTAGCCGGTTCCACCGCATTCGGCTCCAGTGCATCAACACGCCAGAAATAGGTCACTTCGTTGTCCATGTCATCGGCCAGCGAGGAATGATCGCCCGGATCAGCCGTTAACACATTCAGACCATCAACAATCTTTTCCATATCATAGCCGGCATTCAGTGCGTTGGGTTCTGTCCCGAAATAAACATCATATCCCTGTGCCGTGTAAGCATCAGGTCCGGCCCAGGTCAACTGTGTATCGACGGCAACGCCGCCGTCACCATTCTTGGGGATCGGTGAGTTGGCAATGGCCAGCCCGGTTCCCAATGCAAAACTGGCGGCAACTTCATCAGCAGTCAGTGCTGTGTTATAGATACGAAATTCGTTGATGTTCAGAACTGACGTCGGATCGTTTCCGTAAACGGACTTGCCTAAATACACATTCGCATTGGACAATCCCGCCAAAGACTGCGTTGTCAACGGCGTTGTCGTCACAAACACACCATCCGCATACAGACTGATGGAAGTCGCATCCACAACCGCCGCCAGGTGATGTTCGGTCGCGTCATTGTAGATAACCGGCCCGACAACCGTAGCTTCGGCATTCCAGTAATCACTGGAAATGGTCGCTCCGGACTCGAAATTACCATTGCCTCGTTTGCCCTGCAGGAGCAAATAATCATAACCGGTTCCACTACCATCGTTCAATCCAAAGGAAGCAACCATCGACCAGTTGGGTGTGGAAGCCCCAACGGTGACCCACGCTTCCAGCGTGACTTCTGTGTAAGTGTTAATGGCAATGGTTGCTGAGGGCAAATCCACATACTGACCGCCGCTGGCAAGCACCAACTGGCCGCCGGAAACCGTCGCGCCGCCCATCAATGTGCCATCTGCAGAATCCATACTATCGGCTGCATCCGTATCAAAACTGTAGCGATGTACCAGATCGGCCTGTGCCGCGCCTGCCAGACACAAGGAAAACACCGCCACGACTATCATCAATCGTTTGATTGTATTCATTTTATTTTCCCTTCGATTTATCCAGCCGAACCACCCGATCAAAAGCAGTCCGGCTCAATATTTTATCTTCTTACTGACAAGCCGTCTGTGGAATCAATCCGCAATCCAGCCACTCACTCGCAATGTACATCAAATCGCCCAGATTGGTCACGCAATCCCCGTTGAAATCAAATTCAGGTGCCTCAACACAGGCTGTTTCACCGGGTTTTCCGGCGACAAACATCTCGGCAACGTCCAACGGTTCCAGCACATACTCATAAATTCGCACGTCGTCAATCTGACCAATGAAGTAGCCGCTGCCTGTCAGTTGTTTACCAATGGTCAAACCGGTCGGAACCGTCAGAGGCCCGGTAACCGAATTGCCTGCCACTTCCGTTTCGCCATCGACATACAAACGTACTGCACCGTCAGTACTGACACGCGTAAAGACCAGGTGATGCCACACATCGTCATTGATGTCTGTTTCTGAACTTCCCTGGGCATTTTGAACCGCGATACAGGCCTTGGTACCAAGCAACTGCAAACCAAAATCATAAACGCCGCCGGGCATTTCACCGTTGACAATACCGGCACCTGTCCACCAGCCGCTGTCTGTATTGGAGATAGTTTGCGTGGTCTTAACCCATGCTGAAATTGTGAAGTCATCCTGTACCGATCTCGGAATATCGATATGGTCATCGCCGTAGAATTTATAGGCGCCACTGCCGATAATCCCCGCTACCAAATTCGGATCACCGACAGCCGTTCCATCATTACCTGAGCCGGTAATATCCGGCACGGTCGGCGTTGGAACAGTTTCCAGATCATAATGGGCTACCATTCTCAGCACGGACAATGTCGCGGAATTCGATGTCTGCGGTCCGGCGGTATTAGTCGCAATACAGTAGTAATCGTTAGCATCAGCCACTTCGGCCGCAAGAATTGTCAGCGTACTGGTCAGTGTATCCGAAACAATGTCATAATCCGCATCGTCCACCAATGCAGCCACAACACCATTTTTGAACCATTCAAAGGTTGTCGCCGTCGCACTTTCCACCGTCACAGAGAAAGAAGCGTCATCGCCTTCGGCCACGGTTACATCAGCCGGCTGACCGCTGAAAAACGGAATCGTCTTGGTGTCAAAGTGCCAAACGGCGCCTTTGACCGTATTGGGATCAGTCACACCATCATCGATCACCTGGTCAATCCGCCAGTAATAATCTAAATTGGGCGTCAAAGTGCCCGGTTCGTATTCTTCGATGCCGCCGGCAACCGCAACGGTAGCCTCATACTCGGCGTCAGACTTTGTCGCATTAGCGACGGCAGTTTCATCCGTGCCCAGATACACATCAAAATTCACGACGGGTTTACTGGAAATCATGGATGCCTGCCATTTGAGATTTTCATCCACGCCGACCTGCGCCTTGCCGTCTTCCGGCGAAACCAGTACCGCAGCGGTATCTTCCGGACCGAGTTCAATATTCTTAGCAATGGTTTCAGCACTCAATGCCTCATTGTAAATACGAAATTCAGCAATCTGACCGTCAAAATCGGGATCGGGCCAACCGACCGCCGAGCCTAAGTAAAACTGGTCAATCGACAGGTTAGCCAAATCGAAACCGCCCATAGTTCCGCTTGCTACGACGGCGCTGGCCGGATTGCCGGCTTCGGCAACCACAATTGTCATTAGATTGGCCGCTTCATCCCAAATCGCCGCCATGTAGTATTCCGTGTCAACCGCCAGAACATTGCCGTTTGGAACATTGAGTTCCCCGCCACCGGTCCGAAGCGAACAACTGCTGGCTTCGGTGCCATCGCCGCGGCGCGGCGTCATATCCATATACATGCTTGTGCTGGCACCGGCCATCATGACTTTCCGCCAGTTGTTCAAACCATCCTGATTAAACCAGGCTTCCATCGTAATCGCTTCAGCCCCGTTAATCGTCGCGGCCAACTCAGTAAGTGCTGCCCCCGCCGCATGCGCATTGTTCACCCGGGTTTCTCCGCCCGGCAGGTCCAGAACACCGTCGGCAATGACCGCACCGCCGCCCAGCGTCAAATTCGCCGTACCGACCCGGTCATTCGGATCGACGGCAAAATCATAGCGGTGTACCAGATCGGCATGAATCACGCCGCAGATGCACACCAGCAAACCCAACAATAAAAATGTGTTGAATTGTTTCATTGTGCTACCCTTTCCAATCAAAATAATGAATCACTTTTGTAAATTTCTAAATAAGTTCAATCATTTCTGACGACCATCTTCAGCCGACAGGATTATTCACGTCTGGAATCTACTAATATTCATGTAATCCCTTATTTCAGTAGGCCATTCAGTCCCATTCTTGCCGACAGATATTTCGCTTGACAATAAGCAACCAGACACTACACTTAAGTTGATTTTCAGTTTTGAGGACCATGGCTCTGATAACGACCCGTTTTCAAGCCATGGCCCCCTTTTCACTCCTAAAATAGCATTATTTCCGGCGACGTCGCAGAACACTCAATCCGCCGACTCCCAGCAATACCAGTGTTGCCGGTTCGGGAACGCCTGCCGCAAAGCTGTCAGCAATTTCCGTTTCCGTCAGTGCCGTGTCATAAATGCGAAACTCGTTAATCGAGAGAACCGATGTCGGATCATTGCCGTAAACGGATTTGCCCAGATAAGCATTGGAATTATCCAGTCCTGCCAGTGATTGAGTCCCCAATGCTGATGAACTGACTAAGGCACCATCAACATAGAGTGTCAATGTCGTACCATCCACTGTCGCGGCAAGATGAACTTCCGTACTGTCATTTTTGGCCGGGCCGCCGACCCAGGTTTCAGAGTTCCAATAGTCATCACTGATAGCTGCGCCAACGCCGTTGGTGCCGTCACCGCGTTTGGCCTGAAAGACCAGGTAGTCATAGCCGGTACCGCTGCCGTCATTGAGTCCGAACGCACTGATCATTGACCAGTTCGGCGTTACCGGATCAATCGTTACCCACGCCTCTAATGTCACAGCGGAATAGGTGTTGATGGCAATCGTCGCCGCCGGCAGGTCCACATACTGACCGCCACCGGCAAGTACCAATTGACCACCAGCGACGGTTGCACCGTCTGCCAATGTACCATCAGCCGCACCGACACTGTCAGCGGCATCTGCATCAAAGCTGTATCGATGCGTCAGCCCGGCTGTTGCACTGGCAGCAACCAAACACAGAATTGTCAACACTGCAATTACTTTCATCTTTCTACTTTCCATCATTCCTTACCTCCAAATCAAAATTAACATTTCAAACTTTCGTTCGACTTCACACACACTTCATTGTTCGTTATTTGTGTCCTCCCAAAAAGAGACATCTAATTCCACTTCCACATCAATACTTATGACATCATCAGGTTCGAATCTGCGCGCACCCCGGGCGCGGTTAGTTCTGCTAATCCATTGTTAAAAAGCCTGACGTCTGTTGTTTTCTATTTATGCTTTATGCTAATGTTAACCCATACATAACGCTGCATACTGTTACTACCTCAATCATCAGGAGAACTCGGTGCACCGTTTTTGCGCGCACCATCCCCGTCATGGCTGTATCAATCCTTTTCTAAAATTCCTTCGGATGCCTGATCTTAAAATCTGTTATACGACCCGTATCACGGTCGGCTTACCACCAGTGATACGGCATACTGTTGCCGCCACGTCCAACCCAGATGCGCATATCATTAAAGCGGCGGCGTGACACATGCCCGTCGGCAAACAGGATATTGCTGTCCACCGGCAGCATGCTTCGGTTAATATGGTTGCTTCGGTCATAGATGCCCCACATGGTAAATGATCCACCCTTCACTTCGGTAAAGGTCGCGGTCTGCAGATCCTGTCCGTCACTGAGAATCGCATCGGTAATCAACTCTTTGGCGGACGTATTATTGATATCCGTTAATTTCTTTGTCCATTCAAATTCCGGCTGGCCAACCATCGGAAGCGACCCGCTTGCGGCACGGTCCAAAAGCCAGAAATAGCCGGTCACCCTGTAGTTATTGTGTCGGGCATCACCTTTCGGTTCATCAGGAAGAGTCCCCTCCGAATCATCCGGATCAGCACCTTCGGTAAACCGCCAGAAATTCATCATTTCCGGCTGTTTGGTTTTATCCAGCGGGCAGTAAAACGTTCGACGATCACCACCGGTGCCCATCACATAGTCCGTCGTAGCATACGAGACATCCCACAGCCAACTGGCGTGATAGTTGAGCGCCAGTGAGCTGTTGTTTTCATCGGCATACAGTAGGAGACTGAGTCCAATCTGTTTTTGATGGTTACTGCAGATCACCTTCTGCGCCTGCACCTTGGCCTTGCTCAGTGCCGGCATAATCACCGCCATCAGCAACGCAATAATCGCAATGACCACCAATAATTCAATCAGCGTAAAACCACCCCGGTTTTTTCCTATATAACCCTGTTTTGGACTCATTTTTCCCTGCCTTTTCACTTAAACCATATTATTTGTAATAGTGTTCCGGCCGGCTGTCCTTCTGCCTGCCGGTATAATTTCACTCAACATCAATCACCGGCTCAACAAATAAACACCAGTCGCTATCGGAAGCCCGGGTTTTGGGCGATGACGGTAGGAAATCTTCATCACGCCCATCTGTTGTCACCAGCGTCAGGAAACGGTCAGCCGCTGAAAGTTCAACGGAAATATCCTCAAGCTGCCCCTGTGTTAAACCAATATAATTGTACCGAATTTCGCCATCCACCAACACCCAGACGTCCGCGTTGCCTTTGGCGGGCGCTTCATCACAACTGCCGACCTGTGATATGAAGCGTTTCAATTCAACACCGGAATACTGAGAACGGATCGTTTCCAAATCGAAGGTGATCCCAAGGTTGGCGTGCATAAACAGTCCGGTAGCTTCACCAGCCCCATAGCGTTTTCCGCGAATAGATGTTTTGTGTTTTCTGTCAATCGCGACAGGATTAAAGATGATCTCAGAATAAAAAATCCCATTGGTCGGCGGACACTCCTGGAAGCGATGCCCGGCCGAGCTAATCATCTGCGGCGTCGTACCGTTGGGCACAAACACGCCGTCGATGAGCGAATTCCACGGAGTTGCTCTGTATTCATTACCGCAGTCACGATCCTTTACTGAAGAAAATGTTTTCTTGCCCGTCACAGGGTTAATCACATATTCGCCGGACGGAACATTCAAACCGTTACCGCCGGAGGCCAAATCAACCAAATCCAGCGATTGACCTCGCCACAGTATGTTCTTTTGGGAATCCATGTAGCGGACAAAACCCGTCTGGGCCAATGTCACATCCTTAACATTGCCGGTTTCAGAATCAACGCGTTTGGCTTGGCTTGTTGTCACAATCTGACTCGTTCGGGACTGGCCTTTTTCGCCGGCGATCAGGTTCACCTTACCCTTAAACATATGCAACCCGCAGGAACCGTCAATATCCACCATCACTCCGAATTTAGTGCCGAGATCAATCAGGCTGGCACTGGGAGTATCCACAGTGAAACCACTGGACTGCCGCGGCGCATAGGCATGTAGTTTGCCGTAGTTCATCGTCATCCGCTCGGGGCTTTCCAGTCGGATTTCCGCGGGGGCTTCTAAAATCACTTCAGCCCCGTAATCAAACTCGATTTTGACAACACCCTTCAACAACTGCATCGGTTCGCCATAATTAAAAAGCCGGCTCCCGACCGCCGTCGAATTCGGACTGTCTGCCCATTTAGCACCGGCAGAATCCGTTAATGTCGCCACCTGGGAAGCCGCCGGCGGCATCAGCATGACATAGGCAATCATCAGCAGCATCGCCGCCAGGGAAATAATGGCCGTTGCCAGGCTGAATTTATTGATCTGGCGAGGCATTTTTTCTACTTTTAACATCTGCACAGGCTCTAAGGGAGGCTGCTTCGGCTGCTCGACCATAATCGTCGGCGCGGTTTTCTCGTTCTCCGCCAGTGACCGCCATAACTCCATATCAAAACTCGAATCGGGAGAATAATCTGACAGGTCAAACGCGGAAATCTTTGCGGACCGCTGCAAATTTGAAATGTTCACCAGAAATCGCACCGAATGACGCATCATCTCCGGATCACTTTTCACCAGTTCATTCAGCGTTTTGACCTCTTCAGGGCTAATCACGCCCTCAAGAGACAAAATCAGCAGTTCTTCAACTTTTTTTGTTGCCGCAGTATCCATCGTCTAATTATCCGATCCGCCTGATGGTTCTTTCAATACATGAAAGAAGATGGCCGTTAATTCTCGCTAATGATTTATAAATCACGGCAACCGTTAATCCCGTCCGGCTGCTCATTTCTTTTGCCTTCATGCCTTCGTAATAACGCAGTTTGACAAGTTCCCGGCCCCGCATCCCCAGTTTCTTGACACATTGACGCAGCGCCTCAATCTTGCCGTCCGTATTTTTGTTCTCTTGTTCAACAATCGGGATCATATCTTCAAGAAAATCGTCACCAAAAACCAGTTTGTCCCTGTTTCGACGCTTTCGATAGCCCATAATCTCATAATGAGCAATCCGGATACCCCATGACGTAAAGTTTGTCCCCGGCTTAAAATCATCGAATTTTCGCCACATCAGCGATGACGTCTGCTGCAAAATATCATCGGCATCCGCGTAATTCGGAACCAGCGCCAGTATATAGGCGTGAATTCGCATCTGGTTTTCCAATAATAGCTTTAGAAACAATTCACGACGCGGATCGTCAGAATTATCAGGTTTTACCGGTTCGAGGTCTTTAATTTTCAACTCCTATGGCCTTTTTCCGACCTATTCACACAAAAAGTTAATATGCCGCTCTCTCCTGTATAGATACGGAACCCATAATTCGAAAATAGACAAAAAATCCGAAAATTCAGATTTTTTCAGGAAATCCCCGCTCTATATACCCCTTAAATAGGACAGGTAACAGATGATACAGAGAGGTAAAAAATGAATAAAAGGAGCCAGGACAAAGAAAATAGCCGACAAATTGAGCTTGCATAGGACTTTTAATCAACACAAAGTCTATTATCCCGGACAAGTGGCTTTAAAAGTTGAGTATCAGGAAGCCATTAAGTGCAATAATAAAAGAGAAACAATTGTATTATCGGGCCTTCGTTGAAAACTGATGTACAAACATTCTCACCTGATTATTCAGATTCATCCCCACAAATTAGAAACTCTTTTAATCAAACTTAATAGCCTTACAGCCAATCAGATGGATTTTACCGTCGGTTCCCAGCAAACCCGATTCACGCAGCGGCCAGTTGGAAGCGTCGTATTTTTTGTAATTGTGATTTACGAAATTGATTTCGCGGAACTTTTTCCAGTTCACTTTGCGTTTGTCCAGATCGCGAATCCGATTCGCCGATAAATTGGTCACTTCAATCTCAAGGGTGTTTTCCCCCGGCCTAAGATATTGGCCAATCCGAATTTGAAACGGCAGCGACCAAACGGTACCAACGGGTTTCCCGTTGACTGTCACACGGGCACTGTCACGAATCAGACCCAAATCCAGAATCCAGTCATCCGCCTTTTCTGATGGCATCTCAAATGTCGTCGAATACTTCGCGGTTCCCGCAAAGCTTTGGGCGTTTTCATCCGTATGCGTCGTCCAGCTTTTCAATAACTCCATTTTCATCGGTGCAGGCAATATCGGGCCGCCCTGGATAAACTCGACATCCCACTTAGCATCAATCGCAATCCGCTGATCTGGTTGCAGCGTGATATATTGCCATTTCGCCCCACGAAAGTTCCTGCGGGTATCGGTTTTAACAATCAGCGATTCCCCCGGCGCAAGCTGCAGATACAGCAGGGTATTGCCGCCCTGCCGTTTGATTCTGGCCACACCGGTTTCCGCTGTCAGCGGATCCATAATGAGAGCCGACTTGAAATCCCGTCCCATCTGAATCCAACCGTCAACGGTTTTGTCATGAACATTGCTGAAGAAGTAATATCCACCCCGATCATCTTTTCGACGTATAAAGGAAACACCGCGTTCAACAATCGTTTCGGGCTTTAGCCCCAGCAAGCCGGCTGCCTTATTCATATCCGTTGTCAGATAAACATGACCCTTGCCATGAGCAGCTTTCAAATAATCAGCATAGGACTTAAATTGCAGGCTGTCATTCAGCTTCTGCAAAGTCAACCGACGATTTTCAAAATCTTTCAGTCCCGGCACATCCTGCGGTAATGCTTCAAACAGCACATCGGCACCCTCCGCGGCCAACTCCAGCACTTTCCGCATCGTCGCAATCGGCATATACTGAGTCGCCGGGATAATAATGGTTCGATACTCGGCACCGGGCGATTTAATGCGGCCGCGACTTTCCGTCAATTTCTGAACCTGCTTATCCGAAATAAAATCCAGTGCATAACCCGAATCGTTCAGCATTTTGAAAATTTTGCCGAAACTGCGATTCTCATACCACTCGCGATGGTGCGCACTGAATGATGGCTTAATTATTCCGCGGTGCCACTCATCCTCGATCGGCCAATAGAGCAGGAAATCCGAGTCCGGCCTGCCGGACTGTAAAACCGACTGGCAACGCGTAATATAATCATTCATCGCACGAACATCCCGCCAAAAGGCGTTTCGCGGGTTATATTCAATCGATGCATAAAACAACCAGCCCGGCCAGGCATCGTCCTTCGGCGAATACGCCATCCCATGAAAATACACCTGGTTAGTACCGGTAATAAACAACGTATCAATCACTGGTTTAATATGCCACAGTGCCGTATGAAAATGGTTCCGCAGCCAGGTACAGCTTTCGGCGCCAACATTTTGCTTGCCGGCCACATGCGCCGCCGAAGATGCAAACCGAAACAGCATTGGCATCGGATACGAAGACTTGCTGGACGAATGCTCCGGCTCAAACAGATAATCCGGCATCGTAATATATGAGGCGGCCCCGAATGTTTCCGTCTCGGGAATATCGGCCGCAGCATAGGTATCCAGGATATTACACGGGCCGCCGTGAGCCTGATTACGTACCTCCATATCACGAGCGTGTGCCCAGTTGACAAGACGGTCAATATAATCATTGTGCAACCGGCTGATCGTCCGGCTGTAATCGGCCTTGACGCGTAGTATCTCCGCATCTTTGTCCTTAGACACGAGCCGGTCCATCTTTTCTTTCAGATCATAACCGCAAAGGTCATGAAACGCCTGAAAGACAGCCTCGCTGAAATTACCGCGATACTCAAACGAATCGTGATAAAGCGCCCGCGGCTTAACCGGCATATCGGAAAGGCCCTTATCAAATCGTGACAGGTAATAATCCATCGCGTCCGGATAAAACGGATTGAGCACTTTGCCTTTGCCGCCGGGAGCCGCGCGTTTAACGCCCATCACACCGGATCGAACAGACAAACCGTTATCTTTGCTGTATTTGAAATCCTGAGCCTGATACTTTTCCGGCAAATCAGGCCCGCCAAACGGCCAGCCGCTGCCCGGCGTCAAATCCATATACATGTCCCGTTTGTTCGCTTCCTGGACCGCCGTCGAAACCATCTCAAACCATTGATCCGACGCCAACGGAATATACCGGTCCTTAGCATCTTTAGCACCATAAATGGCAACAATCGTTCCGCCGCCCATGCCGGCCTGATGCATGAGGTCAAGATTCCATCGCAGATTTTCCGCATCCACCGCCGACCCCAGCCACCACCAGATACATCCCGGCCGAGCATAGCGATCCGCCTCCGGCCAGGGATCTCCCGCTAAAGAAAATCCCGCCAAAAAAATCGTCAGCAGCAACATATAAACTTTTTTTCGCACAACTGAAATCCTTTTCAATTTCAAGACCACGGTCTTTACAAGCTCGTTTATAAAACATCTCCGGCAAAACCATTATTATCGATGAAGACAGTAAATGCAATATCGCTTTATTCATCGCACTTTGATGCCGGAATCCGCCCGCATCTCAGCCAATTTTCAGCCAATACAGCAAAGTCAGACAAACCGACAAGACCGTCACCGTCGAAATCGTATGCCAAAACGGTTCGCTCGAATGTATGCGTCCCGGAACCAATATTCTCCACATACAAATAATCGCCTTCAGGCGTAGCCGAGACAACCGCCCCGTCAACCTTCACATTCGTTCCGGCAACACCGCATTTGGGCACATAAACCTTGGCCTGAACATTGTCCGGCAAAGTCACAGTCATACTGAAACCGTCATCACGGTTCCAGGTAACCCGAATATCTCCGCGATCGGTCGGCAGCGTCGCGTCAATACCCGTCAAACTATCGCCAAAGTCCAGCGGTTTGATCTGAACCAGTTCATGCTGCGGCAGCAGCGTCTTAAGCCCAACCATATACTCGACAATCCCCAGCAGCCCCACCGCACCCCACGCATGAGACATACTCTGGCCCTGTGTATCGGCATCCCAGGATTCCCACGTCGTCGTGGCGCCTTTAGCAATATTGTCAGCCCAGCCATCCCATTCCGGATTGGTGTACAGTTCCAACAGATGCGATCCTTCGCCGCAGCGCCCAATCGCTTCACAGAGAAAACGAACCGTCACCATCCCGCAGCTCATCTGGCGATCTTTCACCGCGGCAACTACCGAATCGAACTTGTCAGCCGGAACAATCCCCAGCGCCAGCGGAAACATGTTAGCATGCTGAGAAACATGGCTGCTTTGTGTACCGTCACTGTACAAACCGTCAATATATTCACCCGCGACATTGAAAAGCTGACTGTTCATGGCACTTTCAATCGCATCTGCCTTCCCGCGGTAAACATCACGACCGGCACTGTCGCCAAGAACATCAGCAATACGCGACACAACATCATAGTCGGCCCAGGCATAGGCGTTAATCACCGTTCGAGCCGCCGCATTCATATCATAGCCGTAGCGCATCGTTGAGGGCCAGTCGATAATGCCGTACTCATAAGCCCCGCCGCCGCCGGCCAGATTCTGAATCAATCCAGTTGTACTATTACGATAATCATTGACATAATCGGCAACGTTTTTAACCGTATCGTAATGCTCGCTCAGAAATCCAACATCACCTGTCTGCATATAGTAATCCCACACCCATAACGGGAACATTTGTGTATAGTCGGGAATATCCCGCTTGCCGTCTCCGTTCGGATACACCGCGTTCATCCGGCCATCCGGCCAGTACTGATCCTGCGAAGTGACAAACTCTTTCAGAACGCGCTGATTCATCACGCGATCCCCCATAGCAACCATCCCCGCCGCTCCCTGCGACCAGGCATCCCCCAAAAAACCGCCCTTTTCACGCGTCGGCGTATCAACTAATGCCTCCTGGGCACAGGAAATCAGTGAACCCTTCATGACTTCCCAAACCGTATTCAGCATCGCATTCGACGACGTAAAATTCGAGCGGGACAAGTCAAATTCATAATGCCGCTTGATAAAACGAACATTGTCCATTGTCAGCGGCATCGGCGAATTGTCCACCTGAAAATATCGCATCCCCAGGTAAACGATGGGCTGGAAAACTGCCGGCTGACCATCGAGAATAAAATAATAACTCATATTGGTCTTCTGGTCGGTACTGGTCGAAACCGTCCCATCAGAATTGAGCGTATAGCCGCCGCGCATATTTACGGTCGTACCGGAACTGCCGCCGGAAAATTCAATCCGGGGCATCCCGGGATACACTTTCCCAAAATCCACCACATATTTACTGCCGCCCAGGTGCGTAATCGATACCGGCGTGATAACTTCCTCGAGTACATCCGTCAAATCCGGCTGCAAAACACCCGTCCAGGGCGACGTCGGATGCGAACCGATCACCGTCGCACTGCTCCAGGAAGAATCATCATAACCCAGTGTCTGCCAATCGTCAATGATCTCCCGTGCGTCAATCTTAGTCACATAGCCAACGCCTTCACCGCCCTTGCGTTGGGGCTGACCGGTCACCCACGCCGACGCCTGCCGCTGCTTCCAGGTTCCATCAGTACCGATCACAGTCTCCGTGCCGTCGGTGTACTCAACAACGGCCTTCAACAGAAAACCGCGAGAACCGGAAGGTCGGCCCTGTCCGCCGCCGAACCAGTGCGTCAATGCGGCAAAGGCGTTCTCTCCACCTGTCACCAGCACATCGGAAATATCATAGGCATTGTAATAGGCATACTGCGGATAATGATACGCCGGCCCCTTGCCGATCAAGCTGCCGTTGATATACAATTCATAATCGTGGCAGGCCGTCACATACACAATCGCCCGCCGTACCGTTTTTTCCGGCAGCGCCAGTTTCTTGCGGTAATAGGTGAAGTCATCACTAACGGTGGTATCGCGTTTAACCCACTGCGCCCCCGACCAGTCAGCATTGCCCAGCAATCCGGTATCAAACACGCCGGCTGTCGAATAAGGACTCGCATTATCATCTTTGTCCCAGGTGCGAACTTTCCAGTAGTACCGCGTCGCCGCATCCAGTGAAGGCCCGTCATAACAAACATAATTTTGTTTACCTGAAACAACCTTGCCGCTGTCCCAGAGATCACCATTATCAGCATCCAGCAAGGCCTGACTGGAAGCAACCAGGATTTGATACGCCGTTTGAATTTCATTGTCATCCGGATCATTCACATACCAGCCGAAAAACGGCTGCCTGTCCGTTCCCACCGGGTTATTTTTGCTGTAAGTCTGCAAGTTCTCCGGCGCATTCGGCACAGCCGCCAAACTCGTACCGCCGACAACCAAAACCGTCGGCAGAACCAGCAGTACATAGTAATTGAACAAATGACCGGCAAAGATATTCATGTTATCTCTTCGTCTCAGTAAAAAAATCATCTATCATTAACTCCGTATATCGAGGTTGTTCAAATCACTTACTATAATGTCGAGCCGGACAGCCATTCGGAAATGAATTCCATGACATCCAGCAGATCAATTACACAATCACCGGTCCCGTCCGGACCGCCCGCAATATCCAAATGCGAGGGGAAATTTTCATCACACAGATAAGGAACTGCCGTTAACACCGCAACATCCGTCGTCAGGCTCATAATACTATTGGACACCTGACAATAATACTCGCCCTGATCACTTTCGACAATACCCGAAATCACCAGTAACGATGTATCGGCGCCACTGATGCGTCCATCATAATCGCCGTCTTGCAACACTCCGGCCGCATTATACCATTGATAGTCAATCGTCCCTCCCAACGTATCCTCAGCCGCCGCGGAAAAGACCGCGTTCTCGCCATAGACCACCGTGGCATCCTGCGGCTGCGCAGTGATGGCAAGTGTCAAACCGTTAATCGCCAGATCATCAAACACAGCCACACCGCCGGGATCGCGCATATCGGTATAAAAACCAATCGCCGCGCCGGGCGTATTGCCGGACGTAAAGGTCACGCTGCGAAGCAGCTGCTTCTCATCAGCGTCATTGAACCAGCCAACATCAAAACTGTCATCACCGGTCCGTTCAATCCAGAAACCAGTCACCGAAGACAGCGACATGCTTGACGAAACCGCCGATCCGCTGGGACCGTCGAAAAATTCTGACAGAACACGATTGCCGCCGGAGTCGTACCCAATCGTCACATAATCACGCCGGTCTTCCTGAGTGCTGGAACCGCCCGAAACAAACTCGCCAATCCCGATATCCGTGCCGGTGGCGATCATCAGCCCCGCCGTAAAATCACCTGAAGAAGCATCCGTCATCGATATCAGATCAACGCTCAGAACATCTCCAACTGCCAGACTGTGGTCATCTCTGAGCCAGCCGATCTGCTCGGCATTCGAATGGCCGGATATAATCGTCAAAGCGTCATCATTCGTCGTCGTATCATAAGTCACCGTTCCGCTGTTACGACTCAACAACAGTACTTGCCTCCAGGCCGCATCCGGCGTATCATTGGTAAAATCATCCACAATCCCATTACTCTGTGGAGCCGAAGCCGTCTCAAAGAACCAGTCAACCCCTGCCACCGTTACCGAGTCGGAATCTTCACCGGGCAAACCGTTATACACTGTATCCACCCGCCAGTAAACCTTCCGGCCATATCCAAATGTCAGACCGGCTTGTCCTTCTGCCGGATATTGGTCCTGACCGCCGTCGCCGCGAGCAACAAAAACCGGCACCCCATACGTCGGGCTGTTTGGATCATTTGCAACCTCATAATCAGTATAATACAGATTGTAGCCGGTAACTTCCGCATTAGACGGAGGAGACCACTTGAGAACGATTTCGGAAATATCCTGTTCGATTGCCCCATCTGCCGGCCCCGGAGTATGAGCAGGTTCACCCAACTTTAGAATTCCCGGATTATCAAAGACGACCGTACCGTCCGCACGCAAATCGAAATAGAAACCAACTGCCGCGCCCGGCTGCTGTGATAAAACAACTCCATCCGCTAATGTATGCGAACCGGACGAATCCACCCAGCCGGCCGAATACGTATCAACCGCATCGCGTGTAATCCAAAGCTGCATCGGCATCTCGCCGCCGGTATCAGCCTTGAGCTGTGTCCCGTTGTTTTGAGTCGGAAAATATTCGCACAAGGCATCCGACCCGTTAGAACGCCAACTCATGATGATATAACCTAAACGATCCTGCAGCGTATTGCTCGGAGAAGCACCGGTGATATCATCCAGCCCGACATCAGTTCCGGTATGAATCATAATCCCCGCGTTAAATTCAACTGAAGCGTTGGACATGGAAATCATATCAACTTTCAGCGTTTCACCCACACCCAGACTCCAGTCGTCTCGCAGCAAGCCCCGCTGCTCTGCATTCTCGGAGACCGCAGTCAAAGTCAACTGGTCGACATTCGTGGTTGTGTCATAGCCGACATCCTGACCCCGGCTCAGTAAGTACACTTCATTCCACGCCGAATCCAGCGTATCAGCTGTAAAATCGTCAATAACGACGATATAGGACTCCGCAAAAGCATAAGAAGCACTACCTGCCATGACCGAAAAAAGTAATAAGATAAGTGCAGTCGTATTAAACGCAGCAGTTGAAATATCGTCTGACATTTTTTTCACAAATCAAACCCCCGTTATAAATGAACAAACGCGGCCCCGGACAGACATCGCCGCCCGGAACCGCTTTTTACACACACTACTCACTGAGAAACAAATTAATCGCAGGTACTTGTTGGAACGCGGCCGCAGGTAAGCCAAACATTGGCGATTTCAACAAAGTCAGCCAGGTTAATCTGGCAATCACCAGTAATATCCAACTCTGCCGGGAAGTTCTCATCACACAGATAGATATCCGGATCAGAAGCTTCATTATACAGCTCGATGATTTCGATTTCCGTCTTGGCATAGTCGTAGATCTTAATATCATCAACGGCACCGTCCAGCGTACGGGTCGCAGGGTCCGTCTCATTCGGCTGGAAACGGGCACCGATAGTCAGCGCCTTGTCCCACGCACTGAAATCATCCGTATGGTCATTGGAAGAATCATCGGCCAACCGGCCGTCAATATACAGCTTCATGGGCTGCCCCGGCTCGAATGTCGCCACGATCATATGGAACTCAGAGTCCCCAACCAGCGAGCTGAGCGAACTTCCTGCGATCGCTCTATTCGAGTCATCACCGGTCTGAGGACGCGACCAGGCTTCCATACTATTGGAGGTCCCGCCAATGACAAGCTGAGTGCCGTCATTGTCGTTTTCGCCACCAATGATTGCACAACCACTGCGCGGAACGCCTTGATCCGAATTATCAAGGTCATCAATACGAATCCAGGTCACAATCGTGCCGCGGCTCAAACCATTGCCCACACCAATCTTCGGAAAAGCATCGGTGGACAGCTCGATGTAGTCGCCACCATCCAGATCAACCGCTTTGCCGAGAGGACTGGCAACATACTCAACAGCAGGAGTTTCCGAAACCAGCACATCCTTAACGGTGCCGTGATTGGTGCCGACAGAATCGTCTACATTATCCGAGAACTCATAATGCGCCAGCAGCGTCTTGACCGTCAGTGTTGCCGATTCCGACTGTACATCGCCGCCGGAGCCGTTGCCGACCACACAGTAATAGGCATCTTCTTCGTTATCAGTCGCGCCGACAATCTGCAGCGTCGCGGCAGTTTCGCCAGACATCGGTCCGCTGCTGTTATACCACTGATAAGTAATCGAACCAACCGCCAGTTCGGCCTCAACTGTAAACTCTGCCGTTTCACCGGGGCCGACAACCGCATCGGCAGGCTGGCCGGTAATCTCAGGAACTGTCTTAACTGTCTCAAAGCTCCAGACCGGACCGGTAATCGTGTTAGGATCGTCAAATGCCGCCGAACCGTTGACCGACTCATCCACACGCCAGTAAATAAACTTGTTTTCACCAAAATTGTACCCCGTCGATTCATCACGCGAACCGGCACCTCTGGCAACGCTTATCGGCGTTGTATCCGCAAAATTCGGATCACCCGCCTCATCCAAAATATCAATGTAAAGGTAGTATCCGGTAATATCCGGGTCAACCTGCACCATCGGGTTATTAGGGTCTGTCTCGTCAAGGATTTCGCTCGGTGCCCAGCTCATTGTCAAGCCCGACGCAGCCGCATATTCAGAACCATCCGGAATCGGCGAATGCGCTGTGGCCATCGGCACCGGAACAATCTTCAGGTTGTCAAAGACCGCACTGCCGGCGGTTCGCATATCGGTATAGAAACCCACAGCCGCACCGGGGGCGGCGTTTACGGTCACCGGCATCCCGCCAAAAGTCCGGTCTATACCATCAGCCATTGTCCAGCCGGCGGTATAGGTATCGGCACTCTCGCGAATAATCCAGAGCTTAACCGGACGTTCGCCGCCGGTATCAGCCTTCAACTGAGTACCGCTGTTTTGCGAGTTAAAATACTCGCATAAGGCATCGGTACCGTTCGACCGCCATGACATCGTCAAATAACCCAGTCGATCCTGCAGGGTATTACTGGGCGAGGCGCCGGAAATATCATCCAAACCGACACCGGTACTCGTATGAATCATAATCCCGGCGTTAAATTCAGTCCCGGCATCAGTCATGCCAACAAGATCGACCACCAGCTTTTGGCCGACTTGCAGGCTGAAATCGTCCCGCAGCAGACCCCATTGCTCGGCATTCGAATTATCACCGGTAATGGTCAATTCATTGTCATTGGTTGTTGTATCATATGTATAACCGTTCTGCCCCCGGCTCAACAGATACACTTCAACCCACGCCGGATCCAGTGAATCACTGGTGAAATCATCCACGAGCGCAGCCGGAGCCGCCCCAATGAATAATCCCATTGTTAACAGCAATAATAGTTTCTCGATTTTCATTGTACATTCTCCTAAAAAGTTCACTCTCTTTCACATTTCGGTAAATAGAAAACAGAACATTCCACCATGAGTCATTCGCAGCTTGACTCAATATTGCATCTCCCTATATTTTGTTTTAAAAGCGTAAACATTTTGTTCAAAGGTTTAATTAACAGGAACTATAAATCTTAACGGAGTGCCCCAAAATATCATGGAGCACTCCAATAACAGTTCTCCTTAACAGCGACGTTTTCTCAGCGTCAAAGCACCTAATCCCAGCAATACGAGCGTCGCCGGCTCCGGGATAATTTCCAGGTTATCAAAAACGGCCGTGCCGCTGTTTCGCAGATCGGAATAAAAACCAACCGCCGCCCCCGGAGCTTGAGACAATACAATTCCATCAGCCAACGTATGCGAACCGGCCGAATCCACCCAACCAGCCGAATAGGTATCAGCCGCATTCCGTGTTATCCAGAGCTGAACCGGCATTTCACCACCGGTGCTGTCGGCCTTGAGCTGCGTGCCGCTGTTCTGAGACGAGAAATACTCACACAACGCATCAGCCCCATTGCTCCGCCAACTCATCGTTAAATAGCCCAGACGATCCTGCAGCGTATTGCTGGGTGATGCGCCGGAAATATCCGTCAGGCCAACGTCGGTACCTGTATGAATCATAATCCCGGCATTAAACTCACTTGAACCGCTGGGATTCATCGCCACCATATCCACCACCAGCGTCTCGCCTACCTCCAAGCTGGCATCATCTCGAAGGAGGCCACGCTGCTCGGCATTCACCGAAGTCGCGGTCATCGTCAGTTGATCCGCGTTCGTCGTTGTATCATAGGCCACGTCCTGCCCCCGGCTCAGCAGATAAACTTCCGTCCACGCCGAATCCAGCGTATCCGCCGTGAAATCATCCACCATACCGACGCCTGCCTGAACCATTCCAACCATTCCCATCATCGTAATTAACAGTACTTTTTTCATCTTTCCACCTCTCTCAATTAGATTAACATTCACTTTCAATACGCTCCGCGTGCGCGCACATTCCCTGCCTTAAACCTTTAGTTAAATTCTTTCACCACCTCGCTGTTTTTATTGATGCCGACTGAACGCCGGTAAACACATTGTCACTATTCCAGGCTTCTTACCATGGTTCGCCAAAAGAAATCATCCGCCATCACCGTATTGTTGGTTGCCGCTTCAACCACCCGCCATTCGTTTTCCACAAACGCCTCACGGTTATTGGTAAACCGTACGCTGCCGTCTGAAAACATGGAATTAATCCCTGCGTAATTGTTTCGTCGATGACTCAGCCGCTCCCACATCTGCACAACGTCCAACCCCAGAATATGACCTGAGTGCATCTGGCTGGCTTTCTTGGCGATGGCCGGAAAACGGACCCCATTGATTTCCACTTTATCACGCGAATGCTGCGGCAGATAACAGAAACTGGAACGAACCCTTTCCCAGCTATTGAGACCATCGGGCCAATTGGAATTGTGGTACTCCGGATTCACTGTCGGCCAGTCGCCGCCGTCACCACCGTAAGCGTCAAAGATAAAGTGCGGCTTCGGAGCACTGGGACAGTAATAACTTTCACCACTGGTGACATAGCCGCCCGTATAAAGATACCCAAAGCTTTTAGCCGCCGTCACCCGGCGTCCCAGAGGTTGATTAATATCCACATTAAACAGCATATAGGTATTAAACGCCGAACCGGTCCCGTTATAACCATGCGTATTCGGAAGTTTATCATCATTATCTTCTGCAAACAGCATCACGCCCTGTCCAAGCGATTTCAGATTATTCGCACACACCGTTCGACGTGCCATCTCTTTAGCCATACTCATTGCCGGAACGACAATTGCCAGCAGTAAAGCGATAATCGCAATCACAACCAAAAGCTCAATGAGTGTAAACGCATCCCTTTTCACAATCCTGTCCTTTCCCTTACATAATAATTGCCGGCTTAATCCTTATGGAAAACCAGCATTGGTTTACAAAACAGTGTCCAATCCCCAATAATGCTGCCATCCAAGCCTTCTGTTGTCATCAGGGTTAAAAAACGATCTTCCGGTGCGATTTCCACCACCACATCCTCAACCTGACCCGCAGCCATATTCTGACGGGTTAAACGCGGTTGCCCATCGATCAGGACATAAAAATCAGCTTTGGAATTCCTTTCTGAATGATACTCCGCTGAAGCATCGGCAATCCCGCACCTGGCCGTAAATTCCGTAATAGTCTTATCGGTCATTACGATCCGGAACCGGTTCAGATCAAACGTAATACCGGCATTCGCATGCAAATAAATCGAGGGATTCTCAACCGTCCCGCAAACCTGGCTGTCCAATGTCAGTTGGAATCTCTGCCCGGATTCCGCCACCGTATGCGATGCCCCGTTATACGGATTATTGCCGTATCTCAGCGATGTCTGCGGTATCCCCTGGAACACATGCCCCAGTGTGGAAACCTGACAGGCCCCATTTTGACCGCCGGCAACAAATACCCCGTCAACATAAGCATTTGATATCACAGGCACATACTTACTTTCACCGCGAAACTGGGTTGAAATGGCATTGATTGCCTGACTGCGACCGCTTTCAAGATGAATGCCCCAGCCGATTTCACCATTGCCGAAACCGCTGCCGCCGCCGACAATATCAGCCAGGTCAAAACCCTTCTGCCCACGCCAGACGGTTCCGGATTTCACGTCAAAACTCTGTATATACGATTCACTGTTATAGGCAATCGTGCGAATCCGCTGCGTCCGGCCGTTCACTTCCTTGGCCTGATTTTCAAAAATAAGATCGGACTCCGCATCACCGGCCGACAAGTTTGAAATAATCTTGGCCTTGCCTTTTGCCACCTGCGCCAGTGTCGTTCCGTCTGATTCCACCTGCACACCAAACTCGGTTCCCAGATCAACCACTCGTGAGACCGGGGTTTCAACTGTAAAGCCTGTCGCATGCGGCGGCACCTTCGCAAAAACCCGACCGTCCTGCAAATTCAGCAGTGAACCGGACTTGCAGGAGAAAGTACAAGGCCCTTCCAAAATCACCGTTGTCCCGTGGTCCAATTGAATCTGCACAATTCCCGATTTTAAAAATCGCGGATTATCGGTATTGTATAAATCACTCCCCACCTGTAGCGTATCTGTCACACTGGCCCATTTCGGGTTCATCACATCCGTCACCGTCGCCGTCATCGTTTTTGTCGGCACAAAATGAACATAGGCCGCAACCATCAAAATAGCCGCCGCCGATACGATCACCGATGCAATTGAAAGTTTGCTGAGCGACCGTTTCTCCTTGGGCGGATAGACCAGTTTTTGAATCAGTTCGCGAGTCGGCTCTTCTTTGGGGATGTCAATGGCCGGAGCGACTTTCTCATAGCGGGCATATTCTTCCAGCAGCAGGTTCTGGTCATTCATTTCGTTACTGGCATCCTCAAGATAAACCTCAAACATCCGATTATTATTCCGTAAACAGCCAACCATCTGGTAAAAATTCAAGCAGTACTGCAAAGCTTCCGGGTCTTCCTGGACAATGGTATTCAGTTTCTGCAACTGCTCCGATGTCGCTTTCTTTTCAAGCGCGAGCGTCAATAATTTATCCAGTTGCTGCTGAAGATTTGAATTCATGACAGACGATCCCGAAAGGACATTGTTTTTTTCATACAGACCAGCAAATGCCCATGCGCACGCGACAGTAGCTGATAAACATTTGACATCGACAACCCGGTCCGACCGGAAATGTCTTTGGGGCTGGTTTCTTCAAAATACCGCAATTTGATCACGGTGAAATACCGCTGATGAAGCTTTTTCAGGCACTTTTTCAGGATATCGCTAAGATCATCGAAATGTTTATCCTCCAGCGAAAGTCGCGAGGGCAGTTCTTCAAACAGTTCATCGTTGTATTGGACAACCTCCTGCTTTTGCTTCTTTCGGCGGTATTCCAGTATCTTAAAGTGAGCGATTTTAGCACCCCAGGCAAAAAAATCGGAACCCATCTCAAAATCAGAAAATTTTCGCCACATGACGCTGATCGTATCCTGCATAATATCATCGGCATCCGCATAGTTGCCAACCAAGCTGAGAATATACGCGTAAATCCGCCCCTGATTGCGATATAACAAACGATGATAATCGTCAGCGTTTGAAATGTTTTTTTCCGATTCACTCATGATCAAGAACTACCTGTATTATCTGCTATGCCTTTAAATCCGGCCTATTGTTTCATTCGGATAACCCGTTCCATAAGGGGAATCGTAAGCACTTGTTAATTTCTGACAATTATTTTGAAAAATGAGCTATATTCTAAAAAAAATGGTTTAAAAGCATCATATAGAGCGCTCTATCGCCGTTTTATGACCGAATTCACGGAATCTGCGCAAAACTCTAAGGTATTTCTGCACATTCTATATATTCGGATATACCCCGATTTGTTCATACAATTGTCTATCAAATAATACCGGAAAAGCTGTGTGTTCCATGGTACACCCTCCAATAAATTGAATTATAATCCCCCCCCCACCCCCCACAGTAAACGATTTGCCTTTAGAGGAATCAAGTTGTATTTGCCCATAAAAAAAGGCCGCAGGTTTGAAGTCTGCAGCCTTTTTTGTCTTATGAAAGGGATGACTATGGGTTAACGACTGTCTTCCAGTCCCTGACTTGTTTGTCGAAGTTCAGGATGATGATTTCCTGCGGTTTCAGCTCAAAGGTGATTTTGTCACCGTAGCTGTATTGCTTCTTCAGCCCTTCAGTGCAACGCTGGATGGGTGAGGACACATTAAATGTTCCACTGTCCGGCAAAAGCCCAAATTTGCGGTCCAACGTCACAGTGTAGGTCTGCGGTTGGTCAGATGGATTGTGAATGCTCAGATAGCCGCGATCAGCATTCCAGCCGGTATAACCGTAAACCTTTGATTTTCGCGGGTCGCCGCCGTGCATCCGTGCCCGCTCAAACAGCGGGAACACATCATGGACCCAATGCAGGCCTTCGCTGACCACCTGCCAGTCCCGCTCGGCGAGATTAAACGTCTTGATATACAGTTCCACAAATCCCGTTCCGCGAGACAGGTTCATATACAGGTAATCCCGGAACACATCATCGCTTTCGCCAGTCTTGGTCTTTTTCGGCTCATGGTTAAACAGCGAGTTCATCGGATAATGCGTATTTTCCGTTTCCCAGATTTCATGATAGACGCCGTCACGATAAACCAGTTCCTGCGTGCGGTTGCTGCCGCCGGCGGCGTCGCCCGCGTTAATCATCCACACCGCATCACAGTGCATCATCCACCATGGACTGAGCCACGCACCGTTGGAGATGACAATATACACCTCCGGGTTGACTTTGTGCATCCGCCCGAAAATATCCATCAGCTTTTCAGACCCGGCCACAAGATAATAGGTTTTCAGTTCATCATACTTGGCATCGTTCAGCCGTTTGTCATCTGTTCGAAAGCCATCCAACTCAAGCTGCGGCATATAAGCAAAACCATGCTTGTCGCCGTACAGATCGAAATCACGGGTGTTCAAGTGTCCAAATAAACCGTCCAGTTTAAAGTAGCTGACGCCCTGTTCAGTCAGTTCCACCATACGGTCACCCAATGCGCCCATATATTTCGGCCCGGCCAGCGACATCCAGTTGCTTAGAGCCTCATAGCCATCCGCTTTTAGCTTCGGAACAATACGCCGTGCCCCGAAGTTACAACCCGGACTAAGCCACAAGCCCAATTCCGATTCGGCGTTTTTGACTGCTTTGAAACTGTCGGCAAATTTCGGATCAAACTTGCCATTAACCGGCCAGGCTCGCTGGTTCCAGTCGGCTCTATCGCTGACATCCTGCCAGCCGTCGTCAATCACATAGGACTGGAAGGGCTTACAGCCGCGTTCGGTCGTCAGTTCCTGGTATACCTTGGCAACACTTTTAATAAATTTGTCCCGGTTAACACCGCCGCCGTAGTCAAACCACGAATTGTACTGGACACGCAGCCGCAACGGACGGACGCGGATATTTTCGATATATTCATAAAAGGCATCCGAGTTGAATTCGGCATCATCGGACATGCCAACAACCGAAGCGTAGGTTTTATATGTCTGATTGGGTTCAATCTGTCGGCCCCACAGATAGCCGCAATACAGCATCTGGTTTTCAACATAATTATACGCGGCCGGAAACTCCGTACCCCAGAAAGTCGCCGACTCAGTCGTAAACAGCGGCTGTCCAAGACCCGGTTTCCAGCGGGACGGCCCCCGTGCGGTAATCAGCTTCTGCGTATACGGCTGAGATGCATCTTCGGCGGCAACTGCATCGACATCAATCCGCTCCAGCGTCACCGGTTTGCCGGAAGTGATCTCAAGATATTTCCGCAGATAGAATTCATCTTCAACCAATTCGTAATGAACAGTCACCGTCAGTTGATGAGCTGTATTTTGCAGCGTAAACGCCATGCCTTTGCCGGCTTTCCCGGAC
The DNA here is from genome assembly GCA_028282905.1 of Sedimentisphaerales bacterium. Taxonomy (GTDB): domain Bacteria; phylum Planctomycetota; class Phycisphaerae; order Sedimentisphaerales; family Anaerohalosphaeraceae; genus 4572-13. The sequence goes on from JANQGW010000166.1 coordinate 26,258, forward strand.
AAATTGTATTTCTTGAACCCGAAAAACGTGAAATCATCCGAGGTCAGCACCACATCGGTATCGGTGGTGTGTGTGCCCTGTGACAACCGCAGCCGAAACTCCGGACACGCCGTCGGCGTCAATACCGTATCGGCACGCTTATTGGCAATTTCCGTCGTTACCAGTTTTCCCTGCTGCACAGCCAGCGAGCGCCGAAGAGAACCGTTTTGAATCACATATCCCTTACGCGTCTTTCCAGCCGTCACCCGGTCGGCCAATGCTGAGCACGAAACCAACAGTAAACACAGCCCAAGCGAGCCTAAAATAGTCCAATTCCTTTTGCCTGTCATACTTTTCCTTTCATAATATCCCCGCTGCAATGCGGCTTTTTCTACGATAATTCTAATCCACATAAAATGCGGACAGTTGGCGGATTATCGGTTCGGCAACGGATTTTGTCGCAGTAAACCGAACACTGTTAACCGTAACCGTTTCAAACTGCTGAATGCGTTTATGGCCGACGGAGACGCCGTCGCACAGCGGCTTCCACTGGCCCGAAGCAAGCCGGCCTTCAATCTTATAGGCACGGACTCGCTCGCCGGCGGTAATATCTTCCATAACAATCGCATGATTAACCGGCGTCGGCTTATCAAATGTCAGCGTAACCGTTTTGCCCGTGCCAGATGTCGTCGCCTTTTCCTTGCCAAAGCGGCGTTTGATTTCCTTGCCGAACTCGACATACCGCTGAAAATCACCTTCCGGAACCAGTCCATCCGGGTTAGGATTGGCATTCAGCAGTAAATTACAGTTTCGCCCGACCGAGCGATAGTACATATCCATCAAATGTTTGACCGAATACAGACGATCTTCCCGGTTTGGTTTCCAGAACCAATCATGGTTTCGCACGGGTACATCGCATTCGCCGGGAATCCAGTATTGTCCTTCCGGGTCGCCGCCGAAGACTTTTTCGACCGTTCCCCCTTCGGCGGTTCCTACTTTGGCCGTGTTCCAGCAGGGATACGGTGCGACGCCGCGTTCATTGCCGACCCAGCGAATCAGATTGCGCGTGCCGGGAGGGCCTTGAAAGACAATGGCATTCGGCTGATGCTTATTTAGAATCGGCACCAGATCCGGGCCGCCCTGACTGGCCGGGATCGCCCCGCCGTCAAACCAGATTTCAAACAGTTCGCCGTAGCGGGTCCACAGTTCGGTGGCCATCTTCTCGCAGACGCGGACGTATTCGGCCTGCTTTTTCTCGTCGCCGCCCTTGCCGCGATTGACCAGCCCCGGATTGTCCACTTCCAGATAACCGTTGGCGGTCACCGACGCGTAAAGACCGGGTTTGATGCCGTACTTATGGCAGGATTCGACAAAATCTTTGACCACATCACCCTTACCGCTCCGCCACGAGGACTGTTTAACGCCATACGGGTAAAGGTCGGACTGCCACTGCAAAAAACCGCTGCAATGCTTGGCGACAAAGACCGCGTATTTCGCGCCCATGGCCTTAGCCGCTTCCATCCACTGATCGGTATCAAGTTTTTTCGGCTGGTACAAATCCGGCTCGGGAAAATCCTTAAACGAACGCCAGTTCCAGCCCGGCTTATAAATTGGAATGTCAAAATGGAAAAACATCCCCATTTCCATATCGTGCCAGGCCGCCTGTGCCGGCGTCGGCGTCACAAGCGATGTCGCCGGTGCGGCATGTGCCAAAGCCTGCGGAAGCAACCCGGAAGCCGCACAAACACCCGAAAATTTCAAAAAATCGCGTCTGCTGTGTTTCATAATATCACTTTTCCCTAAAAAACAATATCCATCCCTATTTTGGCCTGCAATGCGCACATTCTGCGCCGAACACTTTAAAGCATATATCCAACACCCATCATTTTATGAACTAAAAATCGAAAAATTCTCAAAAAACAAGGGATTTTTTGCATTCACTACTCCACAATTGGATACATATTCATTTCATATCCCCAGTATTTTAGTTTCCGTGCATTCTGTTTTCAATTCATTGTTTCATCTTTTCAATTTCCCGGCGTGGGAACTTCTGCCTGCCAATTAGCGGGGTCGTTGCCGTAATCGGAAAGAATTTTTCGCGACAGGCACTTTCCATCGCCGTCCGGTTCGACTGGCCACGGGGCGGTATCGTCATAGCTGACGCGGTCAATTCGGATGTACTGTCGTTGGCCTTGGGCATTGATGTCGCCGGGCATTTGCAGTTCCGGCTTTTCGCCGCCGTTGCTGAGGCTGCCGTCGAACCATTCAAAATATGTCACGCCGTCCAAACTATTTATGCCGTATTCGGCTTTAAATGCCGTTTCGTTTTTTATCAGCAGAATTATCTGTCCCGGTGCCATTGTCACAGGTGTCACTGGGAAAACAAACTCAATGCCCGGATCGTCCGCGTCATCGACAAATCGCCACGGTTCGTTGGTGGTGCCATCATAGAGTGTCACATTTTCACCGGAAATGTTTTTCAGTTCGACATATTCGGCATCACCGTTGGTCTGTAGGTGGTACATGATTTCAGTAATGACCACCGGACCGACTTTCGGAGTGGCGTTGTCACTGCCGGGGGTATTGCTGCTCATGGCAACAAAGTTGAACGCCCCGGTCGATTTTTGGTGCCGGCCGAAAGCGATGTCTTTATCAGAAGCACCGAAGGCTTCTTCTTCAACATAGCCGGTCAAAACACTGTTTTGGCCGGACTGGAGGTAGAGCGTTTCGCCGTTTTCGCTGAGCTGGAACGGGATATTGCAGCCCGGATCGGACGGGTTGCCGAAGTGATTGTTTTCTGTAAAGACGAAGTAGCCATTGGCCGGGATACTTGTGCCAGCGGCGATTTCATACTTCATCCGGCTTGCATCGTCAGAATTATCATCCGACAGGAACCACCCACCGATATTAATCGACTCGTCAGTTGTGTTATGCAGTTCGATCCAGTCATAGGCAATCGTATCGGAATGTGCTAATACTTCGTTAATCACGATTGAGCCGATGGCCGGAATATCACCGGCATCATCTTTGCCGGGCGAGCCGTTGACGGAGTAACTTGGCCGCCACGCACTCTTGCCGTCCCAACTGTCAAGATTGGCGTTGTTTTTATCGACAATCGTCAGGCTGAACCCTCCGCCGTCTGTAATATCATACCAGCCGTCTTTATAACTGAAATCCAGAATGGTACTGTTCGTCTCATCTTCCAGGTTAAGCCGTTCACCGCCGTTATCCAGCGAGCCTTGATACACACCGAGCGCAAGGTTCAACCCTGAAGTATTATAGCGTGAGGCAAAGGCGTCCCTGTTTTTGACAATCAGCATATATGCGCCGCCGTCAAGAAACAGATTCGCCCCGGCGGCAAATTCATAGAGCACGCCGTCGGTGAATTTAACACCATCCAGTTTAACCGAGTTTGTGCCGATATTAGTAATCTCGATATACTCGTATTCCTCCTCATCGTACGCCCCACCCGGAGCCGGATGATACATAAGCTCGGTAATCCGAAGATAACGCTGCGGATCGGATGGATTGCCGGCATAGATCAGGCTGTCAATCGTAGTGTAATTGGCATCGACCAGCGTGACGGTTTCACCCCAACTGGATAAATGGCCCTTATAGCTGCCCTGTACAAACCGGCTTTCGCCGCCGGTTGGGCTGACCGGCCGGCTGCGGAAGGCGTTCACATTGGGCGAGACATAGAGACTTCCGCCGCTGACAATCACCGTTCCCGGCTGAAAGGTATATTCAACGCCTCCGGTCAAATGCCATCCGGAGATATCAATCGCTTGGGCGGTATGGTTAATTAGTTCAACATATTCCTCATCTTGATTTCCGGAAGCGGGGTTATAGTCAATCGTCCCGAATCGAATATCCAGCACATTCGGGTCAACGGGAATATTGACGCCGCCCTTCAGTTCCGGCAAAATCAGCAGATCACTGCTGGTTGAACCGCGGTTGACACCGTGAATCGCCAGCACATTCTCCCCGGCAAGCAGATTGGCCGCGGAGATAATAAAATCTTCAAAAATGATATTCTGGGGATCTGTCTTACCGCCGGAAGAGGATGTGTTCCAGGCAGGCACGCCATTGACAAACCGCCGGGCCACCTCGGTGCCGTTGAGATAGGCCACAAAACCGTCGTCGTATTTCATGCGCAGTTTCAAGGCATCAAATGCCGCCGGATCGGACACCGTAAACGGAACGCGAATATATACCGACACTCGCCCCGACATCTGGCTGTTGATATCCGTAGCAATCAGGTCAGTATAGTTGACCGCATCGCCGAGTGAACGCTCGTAACCGATACCGGTCATGCCGGATGCCCAGTTGCTGTCAGCAAAATCCGGCTCAATCCAGTCAAGAGCCAGACTGTCATCGGCGGGCACATAGTAACTTGCCGATGTTACGCCGGGAGTGCCGGAAACAAGCGTGGCGGTCATCGTCAGGACATTTTCCACCTCTTGAGACGTCGGAATCAACCCGGTTTCGGCCGGTCCTTCTGTATTAAACAGATAATTTCGGCGGGTGTTAAAATAACCCTTGAGACTGCTGACCGCCGATGAAATATTGATATGATCCATCACAGGCTCGGCGAGTTCATCCACTCGCGTCTCAAAAATCAGTTCATTCGTCGGCGTTCCCAACGGCTGGAGCATTGTATCCATCACCGTCCGCAGGCGCCTCAAAAACATCTCTTGGGTTTCCGGCATATTAAACACAACATCATACAGTACATTCCACTGCTTAGTCCCGGACTTCCAGTGAGCCTTATCGCCGAAAAATGGATGATCACCTTCACCGGAAGTATTGGCAAACGTCCAGTCCTTATCCCACGGAAAAATCATCCATTCACCAGTCCCGTTGGTATCACGGTAAAAATAGAAATTCTTGCGGGTATCATCAGTATCGCGAGTCACGCATTTCGCCGCCAGGTAATCCATGATCCTTGGCAGATTAAAATGATCGAAAATAAACTGTCGGTACACTTCTTCGTCATCATGCGTCAGGGCATCCACCACCTCCTGCAAGTCGGAGTAATCCTCCCACTTTCGGGTCTTCTTCTCAATACTGCCGACCGTACTGTAAGGACTGGGGCAATCCGTATCAGAGAACACCGGCGTATGCGGCAGTGAATCCCAGTATTTTTCCTGTGCGGTTTCAGTAGTCTCGGCTGACCTCTGGATAAACTTATACAGTGCCCCTTCCGGGTCAAGACCGTTACGTTGCAGGAAATCCTCATCAACCTGCTCGATAAAGACCCCCACCCGGTCAAAATTGCCGTTCAGCCGCATCAGGATCATGAACGACTCACAGCTCGGCACACCGATACGGGCGTGGGTCTCAAATGCCAGACTCTGGCGGACATAAGCCGGGTCCGAACCCTGCGCATTGAGATTGATTTCACCAACTCGTCCGAGTTTGTCGCCCGCGAAGAAATCGTAGCCTTTGTTAAAGTCGAATTTCTGCGAATAGGCATTGGTCGCCTGTCCTCGCTGCCGCACATAAATATTATCATAAAACTCCCCCCTATAGAATACCGAGGCCCGGGTGCCGGTTCGGGTATGACTGTTATAGGAATCCTGAGTAAACCATTCCAGAATTGGCAAGTCACTGGTCACTACCGGGTTCGCGACAACCGTACCAAAGTACTCCGGTGACTGATTGTCACCGATCAGATCCAGCGCCAGCGGCAGACGGTTCTCACCGCCCACGGTATCGGTGGTTTGAATATAATAACGAATCATCTGGCCCGGGCCGGCAGCCGAGGCCGGGATCACAGCCCCGTAAACACCATCACCGCTTGCACCATCACCGTGCAGGCCGTCATCAACCATCGGCACAGTCACTTCCGGCTCATACATCACCCGATAGGTCATCTGAACCGAAGAAACCGGCTTCTGTGTTTCAGTAATCATCGCGGTCACAAACAAATCATCCGCGTCACCGGGCTGAACCGGCGTGTGCTGCACATCACTGATCGCCGGGCCGACATTCGGATACGGTGTGCCGTTAGCCGCGGCCGGTGTCGGTGCCAGAAAATAATTATCGCTAATATATCGATCATCCGGCCGGATTGCCAACCCGTAAGAAATATCCTCGTACTGGACGGGAGACTTGCCGGCGTATTCATGGGCAATATTGCCGCCCGGGCAGAGCAAGGCTAAATACTCACCGGACGTTCCCAGATAAAAATTCGTATGCAGCGGATTGTTCGGATCGGTCCGGTTCTTACCGGAGGCAAACACAATCAGATAGTCACCGGGAGTAATGGTTACCGCCGGAAAGCACCATTTATCCAGATTATCGTCATCATCCGTTAGATACCACCCGCCCAGATTAATTGGTTTGGAAGAATAATTGCAGAGTTCAATCCAGTCCGAATAGCTGCCGTCCTCATCAACAATACCGGTGACACTGTC
>JANQGW010000213.1 GCA_028282905.1 Sedimentisphaerales bacterium
GTAATCGTCCCCGCTTCATCCGGGAAGTCCACGCAAATAATCAGACCGACCACTTCCCCCAACAGCGCTTCAGACCCCAGCGGAGGAGCAGGAGTTCCGTCAGCCGGGGCACTTCCGGCCGCCCCTGCACCGGCACTGTAAAAAATGCCGTCCAGCTCCGAGTGTTCAATAACCTTGTCAAAATTCCACGCCTGACGACGCTGCTTGTGAGCATTCAGTCGAGCCGACAGGTCAAGCTTCTGGCTCTTCTTGATATGCGGTCGGGCACTCATCTGGTCCTGCGTCGCCTGCGGCGCCTGACTGAGGGCCTGGCCGCCATACACGATATCCGTCGAAACAAACTTCGACTTACAGCTCGGCACCTCGGCGTAACAAATCCATCCCTGGTCATCACGAACCAAAGAATAGCCGTCGAGGCTTTCAACGCGTTGATAAAATTCGTCACCCCAGATCTTAACCTGGACCGTCGTGCCATCGGGCTGCTTCAGATTGAAAATCTTCCCCTGAATGGGAGCAGCTTGCAACAACCCGCATGACAACAGGATGAAACAGAAAATAAAGTGAATAATTGCAGTTTTGCGAACTTTCATGACGTCCTCCGAATAGATTTTTGTCGTTCTCATCTTGGTATCCTGCATAGCAAAGTTAATGTCCGTAATATCACTAAAGAACACAATTGAACACATCCCTGCGCGCGACTCACACCACAGGTCCGAAATTCAATCCCTTATGCTATCGGAAGAAGTAATAGGTGAGTTTAGCTCGGTATACCAGAAAATGCCCCCAAAGTCAAGATAATTGCATTTTCAACAATTGTAACAGCCCCCAGAGCAAAATAATTATAAGACCAAATATATGATAGACTAAACAAAACTATTACGTCCGATATAACGCCTATTCTACACGCTTGCGAGTTAATTTGGGTAAAAAAAATCAGAAAATGTTACACTTTTTTAATTTTTTTTTGTAAAAAGTACCTGTGATTTGCAATTTCGTGTCTATATAAACAAAGATTATCTAAAATAAAAGAATTGAAAATTATGATACTAACCTCCAAACAATCTACATTATCGGGCCAAGTCCGTATTCCGGGCTCCAAATCTCACACGATCCGGGCGTTGTCTGTCGCGGCCATGGCAAACGGCACCAGCCGCATCCAAAACCCCCTCATTTCCAGTGATACGCTCAGTGCAGTAGCTTGTTATCGCGGTTTAGGGGCCAATATCGACACTTCTGACGACAATTGCTGGATCGTCGAAGGCACCGCCGGTCAAATCAACCCCGTTATCAGTATCATAGACATCGGTAACTCCGGCACCGCCCTGCGTCTGGCCGCCGGTTCTGCCGCATTAGCGGCTCCGGAAACCACTGTTACCCTCACCGGTGACCACCAGATCCAGTCCAGGCCCATTCAGCCCCTGCTCGACGCCCTCAACGATCTTGGCGCCAAGGCTGTCAGCGACAAGAACAACGGCTGTGCCCCCATCACCGTCTCCGGACAACTCACCGGCGGCGTAACCACCATTGAATGCGTCACCAGCCAGTACCTCTCCAGCCTCCTGATGGCCTGCCCCCTGGCCCAGGAAGACTCTATAATAAACGTAACCCTTTTGAACGAACCGGATTACGTACAAATTACTCTGGATTGGCTTAAAGATCAAGGTATTCCAATATATCACAAAAAAGGGAATTCGAAACAGTTCATCGTCCCAGGCGGCCAATCCTACCAGCCGTTTGAGCGGACGATTCCGGCTGACTTCTCCAGCGCTACCTTCTTTATGTGCGCAGGCGCGGTTCTCGGTGGCGAAATCCTGATACAGGGCCTCGATTTTTCAGACAGTCAGCCGGACAAGGCTGTTTCCGACTATCTCAAGGCGATGGGCGCTGACATTACCGACACGCCGGAAGGTCTGCGGGTCAAGAAATCGGCCCTGAAAGGTGTTGAAATCGACATGAACCGAACCCCAGACGCCCTGCCGGCAATGGCGGTCACCGCCGCCTTAGCTGAAGGCACAACCCGGCTGGTCAACGTCCCACAGGCCCGTAAAAAGGAAACCGACCGCATCGCCTGCATGGCCGCTGAACTAACCAAGCTCGGCGCCGATGTCGAAGAATTGCCGGATGGGCTGGTCATTCATGGTAAAGGCGGCAAAAATCTCACCGCCGCCAAAGTCTGCGGTCACCACGACCATCGCATCGTTATGGCCATGGCCATTGCGGGCATGGCACTGACCGGCAGTACCCAAATCGACACCGCCGAAGCCATGAACGTCACGTTCCCCGAATATGTCAACCTCATGGTTGCTCTCGGGGCGAACCTGACACTTTAGGCCATGGATTGTGTACCTGTCTATATACTATATATATAGTTTTCTATGATGTGTCGCACAGGAGTTAATCTAAAACCGCATCTGTTTGCATCTGGATAACCAACCCCGGGGTTGAAATATCTCCGGGTTTGTTGGCAGAGGTACCAATTTGGTCAGTTAATTCGCCCGGAATGGTCACTTTATTACCGCTGATTTGGACTTTATCCGTAATATCAATCGCCTTGTCAGCCAGTAAGTCCTGTGCCCAAACTTTCGTGTTTTTGGGGACACTTCTGTCAAGATTCAGTGTTAATGACCTGTAATGCCCGAAAACGCCAATCGGACCTTTCGCATCTCCAATAGTCAAAGAAATATCCGCCCGTGGATGATACCAACTGCAACCGGGCTTGACACGGCCTTCTGTCGCGATACAAACCGCTCCATTGGGGAAACGACCAGCCATCACATACGGGGGCTCACCATCGATTTCAACCTCCGGCAGCGGCAGATTCCTCGCCATAATCGCCGGCGCACTCTGGGTTACCATTTTACCCCATGTATCCTTTTTCCAGGTATCGCCTGGACGAAACTCAATTTGGTCAATCAAATGTTTTTCTGATGCGAGATAGGTGCCATAACCCGCAGGCATCGGCGGCGCGATACGCTGCCATCGGACAAACCGGTCCATCTCATTCAGCCGGTTTTCTACATGCCGGTCACCGGCAATCTGAAAATGGATGTCCCGGCCCTGATACATCCGGGCATTTATCATCGGGTGTCGTTTCACTGCCACAACACAGCCCAGTGCCGCCGCCAGATTGGTGTCATCCTGCACATTCAGCAACGCCCGGTATTGCGGTTTGCCCGCCGTCTGAAGCAGAATATCATACACCCGCTGCAGTGATACGGTTGTCACCAATAGCGGTACGGCATCATACGTGCGAAATACATCACAATTTTCCATCACGGTCAGCGCCCGCGACGCCAGCCCCGGCCCGGCATTGGCGTCTTTGACCTGCTTGACGCCGGGAGCATAGACAGACGGGTAAGTGCCGCGGTGGGGGTCATGCCAGCCGGCATTCAGCGGCCCGCCTGAGCCGGTCACATATTCCAATATCAGTTCGGGATAGATTGCCTGCTTAGCCTTAAACGAACGAAACTGCGCAGTGTCGCCGCCGTCAATCTTCCAGTATTCGACGCCGGCGTATTTGCTCCACTCGACAAACTTGCGGGTGTCAGCCTCGCTGGGCGTGCCGCGTACCCACAGCCCCAAACCGCGCCAGCCGAGGTCTTTCAGCTCATCATTGAGCCGTTTGATTCGCTCTTTCGGCTCAAGGCCCGCATAAGCCGGGAAATCACGGGTATCCATTATCAGCGTAAAGAAGGTATTCTGCTTGATAGACGTGTCCTGCCAGCCGTGGTCAATCAGAAAGTAATAATCGCCACGCGATTCGGGAAGCAGCACCCGGGCCATACCGTTTTCTCCCAGAATTGATCCCCACGTCAACTCCTCACGAGCGGCGGGGTTGCTCAAATGGGCGTGCGGATCAAAATCGGCCGGCGAATCAATCGGCACACCCTGACGGATCAGGTAGTTCTGCCAGTACCACGTACACCAGTAATTCGGTGCGGCAGACGGCTCATCCGGCACAAGATTCGGCCCATGCAACGCACACGACATCGTAAACATCAACGTGACAAATACAATCCCAAAAACCAATTGTCGCAACAAAGCCCGCATAACCGCCCTGCCTTTCTATTGAAGTAATGTGTCAATAAATCCTACCATGCTATCAGACAATGGAAAACACAAAACGGTTATAACGCTTTGAAAAAAAATATCAACGCAAAACAGAAAAGACAGCCGGCGATTGAAGAATTGGGTTCGTTTTTTGAGGGTAAGAGTTGAGGCTCGATATTTTACTTTAGGAGCTGTCAAGCATAACCATTCCTGGAAACACGCCCGCCAGGATTCGAACCTGGGACCGCCGGATTAGAAATCCGGTGCTCTATCCAACTGAGCTACGAGCGCAATTGTAATTAAGTCGTTTTAAGATAACGACTTCCCGTACAATTTGTCAAGTTTTTTCATTGTTGAAAGGACAAATCTTTCAATTCTTACTTTCTTTAAATCAACAGGTTCATTAAAAAAGGGACACGTGTTCAACGTGTCCCTTAAAGATTCAATCAATACTACTCGTCCAATGATACTACCTGGAAAGTGCTGCCATCGCATCCGCTTCGGCTTCTTCCTTGAGGATAATCGTCGGCTTAACCATAATCAGCAGAATCTCTTTATCGCGAACATCACTGCGGTTTGAGAACAATCGACCGATTACCGGCAGACTGCTGAAACCGGGCGTTCCGGATTCGATTTGGTTTTCGGAGCTCAATGTCAATCCACCCATCAGGACTGTCCCCTGATCCGGCAGCATCACACGCGTTTGAATCGTCGTCGTCTGCGTAGTCGGATTGTTATAGGTATCCGTTACCAACGTATTATCCACAACTCCCACGGAGGTTTCTTCAGCAAGGCCCAGCAATTCGTCCAGCGACACACTGATTCTCAGCAGAACGTATTTCTTATCCGAAGTAATTACCGGCGAGACCGATAACTGAACACCGGAACTAATGTCCTCATTCTCATTTTCCCACCAATAGAGAGTATTGGCAATTCCCTCTGTGGTAGTCGTTTCAGTGTTCAGTTCACTGCCGGATTTGATACGCTTGTCTGTATAAACCCGCATGGTTGCCGATTCACCGTTCATGACCATCGCCTTGGGTGCGGTCAGTGTTTTGGCGTTACGATGTGCCTTGGTCGCACGGATAACAAATTCCGCCGTAAAATCATCCAAATCCAGAGTAAAACCGGTTTCCATCGATGGGCCTTTCGAGCTTGGCAATCCCCCCAAACTACTCGATATGCCGGTCGGAGACGGAGCCACGTGATCTGCGGTTTTGGTCTCAATACCGATACTTCCACCCAAGTCCGATCCAACCTTGATATGCGGAATCTGCATATCGATACCAATATCTTCGAGGAAGTTTTCGTCCACCAAGAGGAAACGGGCCTCAATAGCAACCTGCTGACCAAGCTCGGCACGCAACTGCTCTAGGAATTCCTGAATCTGTTTGTGAACATCCGGGCTTTGCCAGACGATCAGTTTTGACTCAGCAAACTGGTCAATGCGACCTTCGCCGCCGGCATCGTACCAGGAATCCGGCTCGATGGTTTCCTGAATGGTATCGATGATTTCATAAGCCCGTT
>JANQGW010000230.1 GCA_028282905.1 Sedimentisphaerales bacterium
AAGGTACCAATACCAGGGTAATTGTCGTGGCAAACAGAATTCCATAGCCTAATGAGATGGCCATGGGGATTAAGAATCGTGCCTGCATCGAGGTTTCAAAAATCATCGGGGCCAGCCCGCCAAAGGTGGTCAGTGTGGTGAGCATAATCGGCCGAAAACGCCGGACGCCTGCCTGATGAATGGCCTCAAAGGCTGATACTCCCTGTTCTTTGCGCAGCCGGTTGGCATAATCAATCAGCACCAGTGAATCGTTGACCACGACGCCGGACAAGGCGACAACGCCCATCATTGTCATAATGCTGAGAGAATATCCCATAATGATATGGCCGAGAACGGCTCCGACAATACCAAACGGAATGGCGATCATCACGATCAGCGGTTGAGCATAACTGCGGAACGGAATAGCCAGCATCGCATAGATACAAAGCATCGCGACTATAAAACCGGTGAAAAGACTTTTGAGGCTTTCAGCAAAATCGGCCTGCTGGCCTTCCCACCCATACGAAAGTCCCGGATGCTCAGAAGCCAGTTGCGGCAGAATTTCTTCTTTCAGGGCCTTCTGAATCTTGCTGGTTTCGCTGGCCGGCTCAACATTGGCTGTGACGGTGACGGTACGTCGGGCATCGCGGCGTTCAATTGTGGTATAAGAACGCCCACGCTTCACATTAGCCACCTCCATCAGCGGTACATCCGCCCCGGCCGGCGTGCGTACCAGCAGCTGCTCAATATTATATTCGCTGCTGCGCTGGTGGGCGGGCAGTTTGACCCGAACGCGTACTTCATTGCGGCCACGCTGCTGTCGCAGGGCCTCGGCGCCATAAAAGGAATTACGTACCTGCCGGGCGACCTCCATCGATGTCAAACCCAGGCTTTGGCCCTGCGGCGTGATTGTAAAGTCAAGCTGTTCTTTGCCCGGCGTGTAACCGTCGTCAATATCCTTGACTGTCGGAAAATCGCTGAGCCGTTCGGCCAGCACTGTGCTGGCTTTATCCAATGTCTCGATATTGCGGTGACTCAGTTCCACGGTTAAATTTGGGCCGCTGCCGGGACCAAAACGGTTGGCGTCAAACCGCAGCATTTCCAGCCCCGCAATCTGGCCGGTGGCATTTCGCCATTGTTCGGTAAACTGCGACGTGTTGAGTGGACGCGTCTCCGGATCTGTCAAATAGACATACACCTCAACTGAGTTTTCGTTGATGCTCAGGAAAATCCCTTCGCACAACTGATCGCCGCCGTTATCGGAAATAACAGCCTTCGCCTTTTCGATCAACACATCACCAACCCGTTGAGCCTGCACCATCGGGCTGCCAAAGGGTAGTGTTGCGGTAACGACCGCCACATCTGATTCAACTCGCGGCATTGGCAAAACACCGATTCGCCCACTTTTAACAAACCCCAAAATCCCAATCAGGATTGCCAGACCCAATGCTACCGTAATTTGGCGGAACTTAATGCAAAAATCCAGAAACGGTGCAAACCGCATCTCAATCAACTGCTCATACCACCGGCTGAATGCCTGCTGGCGTCCGTGCAGAAAAGCGGCCAGACGACCCCGGCTGCTGCGGTGTGCGTGACCCAGGTGCGATGGAAGAATCATCAGCGATTCCACCCAGGAAATCGCGAATACGGTAATCACCACAATCGGAATCACCCGGAAAAACTTCCCCATGACCCCTGTAACAAAGCACAGCGGCAAAAACGCCGCCATGTTGGTTAAGATGCTGAATGTCACCGGCAGTGCCACATCCCGGGCGCCACAGATAGCGGCTTTGACAAAATTCATTCCCCGGCCGCGGTATTGATATACATTTTCGCCCACGACAATCGCGTCGTCCACGACGATACCCAGCGCGACAATAAACGCGAACATGGAGATCATGTTGATGGATACGTCAAACTGAGGCAGAAACAAAAATGCACCCAAAAATGAAGTCGGAATACCCATGGTTACCCAGAAGGCCAGCTTGAATTCCAGAAAACAGCCCAGCAGCAGCAAAACGAGAATCAGACCGTAACCGGCATTCTTCAACAGCAGGTTGAGCCGCTGGCGATATACATCGGACATGTCATTGTTGATGGTCCAGTTAATGCCTTCGGGCAATTGTGTTTCGATCTGTTTCATGGCCTTATGGGCGGCCTTGGAAACCCCGATGGGAGTCTGGTCACCGATGCGAAAGACCGAAATGCCGATTGCCCGTTTGTCTTGATAATAAGCAGCCTTATCGGCTTGGGCAAAATCGTCCCTGACCTGTGCCAGTTCTTCCAGCCGCAATACTGAGCCGTCTTCGGTGGTAATAATCGGAATCTGCGCGAACTCGCGCGCCCAGTCCCGACGGTCTTTAACTCTCAGCAGTAAATCGCCGCCGGGAGTTTCGATAAATCCGCCCGGCAATTCCACCGATGCGGTTCGGATGGTATTGGCGACAGACTGAAGTGTCAGGCCGTACTGTTGAAGTGTGTGCTGATCGATTAGTACCTGGATTTCATAATCCCGGGCGCCGCTGAGTTCGATTTGCGAAATCGTCGTTTTATCTTCCACCGTGTTCCGGATTTTTTCAGCCCACCGCGTGAGAAACGGCCCGGTTGGTTTTTGTGTTGCAGGCTTGTATTGAAGCAAACTGTCGCGTACCTGCTCGGCTATATCGCGCAATACCCATTCGGAGACGTCCCCGTAAAGCTGCACCTGCAGCACTTCATGCCGCCGGATAATCATCGTCACTTCCGGCTCTTCCGCATCATCCGGAAATGTCGTTATTCGGTCAATCTCCTGTTTGATGTCCTGATAAATTCGCTGGTTGTCCGAGCCTTCCAGCAGTTCTACGATCACACGTCCGGCGCCTTCCGAGGCTGTTGCGGTAATCTCTTTGACCCCATCGAGTCCGCGCACCGCCTCTTCGACCGCCAGGATAATGCCCTGTTCGACTTCTTCCGGGCTGGAGCCGGGATACGGAACCGTGATGCTGACCATGTCCAGATTAAACTCCGGGATGACCTCCTGCTTAATCCGTGAAGCGAGCCACAGTCCTCCGACAATCAGTACAATCATCAGCAGGTTCGGCGTTACCCGGTTATGCGTCATCCAGGCAATCGGGCCTTTGTTATCATCCGGCAGTGCAGGCAGTTTAGTCATGAGCGTTCTCCTTCAAAGCTTCCTTGCGGTCGGCATTGGTGCCGGCTGGCTTTTTGGGTTGACCTTCAAGTCGCAACTGCATTCCCACTACCGGTGCGGAAATGTCCGAGGTAACAACCTGTTCACCGTCTTCAAGGCCGCTGCTGATATAGATAATATCCGTATTGCGGAAAACCGTTTGAACGGTTCGGATGTCCAGTTTGCCCTGCGCGTCCATCACCCAGACGTATTGGCCGTCATGCAGCCAGTCGCGTTTAATTGCAATCACTGATTCCAACGCCTTACCTTCAATTTCAACAGCCACATACGAATCAATCAGCAGTCGCGGCAGTGCTCCCGGCTCGCAGTCCAGACAGAGCGGGTCTTTGACCGAAACCAAAAGTTGAGCACGTCGGCCTTTCTCTTCCAGTTGGCCCAATAAGCGGATCACATTTCCCTGCCGGCAAACATCATCGCCCCAGACTGACGGATTATAAATCTTTACAGCTGACCCGGTCGTGCCGTTATTTTGTGGAATGGTTAACCACTTGAGTTGATCGACCGGTGCCTTGACTTCAATCCAGAACTCATCGGTACCGATCAGTGACAGCAGTGAACTGCTTTGCGAGACGCGCGCGCCGAGATCGACATTTTTGTCTCGGATGACGGCGTTAAACGGTGCCGTTACGGTACATCGCTTCACATCGAGTTTGGCCTTTTCCAAGGCTGCCTGTGATGAAGCCAGGTTCGCCTGTGATTGGGCCAAGTGAGGTTTGCGCAGTACCAAATCCTTTTCGCTGTCATCTACAATCTGCCCCAGCATTTGATATTCCTGCGCCGCGACGGCCTGGTTACCCTCTTCCAGCTTGAGAGCCAGTTGGGCATTGGCCAGATTACTTTCCTGCTGCTTGACAATGGTTTCATAATCACGCTGGTCAATGCCGACCAGCGGTTGATTTTTCTGAATCAGCCCACCGGGAATAACTTCCGCGGCGATGGAGGTAATCCGCCCGGCCACCTCCGGTGTCAGCGTGATTTCACGGGCTGCAATGACGGTACCGGTAGCGCTGACGGTAGTTGGCAGTGTTTGGCGTTTGACCGTTTCGACGGTTACCAGTCGGGCCTGCTGAGGAGGTTTCTTGCGCTCGGCTTTCTTGCCGGTCTTAATCAGCACCATCGCAATAAATACCGCCACTGCGATACATGCCAGCGGCAGCACCACTTTAAACAAAAAACGCAATGACCATCGCATCGCCCCGCAGGAGGGCGCATCCGATTCATTTTTTACTGTCATATCTTCTGTTGCCATTTGTGAATCCTTTATGATGTATAGAATGATTCTTATTCGCTTTTAAGTTCTGCATTTTCAGGTCGCGTCAGCGACCATCCGCCGGCAATCGCCCGGCACAAATCAATCCGGTAATCTACCAACTGCCGACGTGCCGTGAGCTCTCGCTGTTCAAGCGTCTGCTGAGAAACGAGTGACTCCAGCACCCGGATATAATCGAGCTGCCCTTTGATATATCGCTGGCGAGTTCGGTCATACACCTGGCGTGCCAGGGTAAGCTGCTGTTGAAGATTCGTGACATATTGCCGCTGAAAGCGTTCCCGGTTGAGTGCGTCTTCAACATCCTGCAATGCTTCGAGGACGGATTGATTATAGTTATTAATTTTTTCGGACAGTGCCGCCTTAGTTCGTTCTATCTCAGTCTTTCGCAGTCCCGCATCCAGCAGCGGTCCGGTCAGATTGGCCGCCAGGTTTGCCAGCCAGTCATCAAACAGATCATGTGCTTTGCCGGCGGATGTTTCTATTGTTCCCGATAGGCTGATGGCGGGGTATTGGTCAGCAATTGCCGCTGCGACCCGGCTGTCCGCTGCTAAAATTGTATTGTACGCAGCCAACACATCCGGCCGCCGCTGGATTACTGCTGACGGCACATCAATGGCCGGCATCTGGCCAGGCTTGACCAGTGTTACAGCAGTATCGGTCCACCAGGTTCCCGGTGTTTTGCCAATCAGCACCGAAAGCTGATGCTGCAAAAGAACGACGGTTTCATTATTTTGAATCAACTGGCCCCGGCTGGACTCAACTAATTGTTCCTGTCGGAAGACTTCAGCGGCACCGGTCTGGCTCTGGCGGAACTGCAGCCGAATAACCTCAAGCACTTTTTGGTTGGTATCAAGTTGTTGTGCGATGACTTGGCCTTTTTGCTTGGCTTCGGCCAGTTGATACCAGGTTTTGGCAATCGAGGCGCTAAGTGTAATAGCCGCGGCGTTGACTGTTTCCTGGGCGGCTTTGGCATCCAGCACGGCGGCCTGTTGAGACGACTTGATTTTCCCCCACAGGTCTATTTCATAGGAAGCTGCCAATCCCGCCGAATATTCTGAAGTATAGGTTGTTACGTTTCCGGTTTCCAGTCGAGTCCGGCTTGCGCCGCCCTGGTAACGCACGGATGGATAGAGACTTGCGCCGGTTTTAATCGCGATCTGTTCAGCCTGTGTCAGCCGGTCCCATGCAGAGCGAATCGAGAAATTCTCAGTTAAGGCCTGTTCGATCAGCCCGTCCAGTTGCGGGTCATCAAAGGCCATCCACCATTTTTCCGGCAGTTCCTCCATTCCTTCCGCTGAAAATGCCGCGGGCATCTCGAACGAGGGATTGATGGTTTTTGTTTTCGCCTGCCAGCAGCCGCTAAGGACAGCAGTGCCAATCAGAGCAGAAGTTAAAAAGCTAATATGATATCTATTTCGCAACACGTTCATCTCCTGATTGTGCCTGTTCGATTTGTGTCTTTACCGCGGTGATGCCTGCCAGTGAAAAGAGCGTAATATGCTCAATGAGCCTGTCTATCAGCTCGGCTTTGTCCATTTGCACCAGTTCCGGCGGCAATTTTCCCTTCTTGAATGCGAAACCCATGCACTGATGCACCACACTCATCGCGCAAAAGGCAATCTGCTGGTCGGTGGCTTCTGAGCCTAATAATTGCCGGATGATCCGCATGACTCGTTTACGGATAGGTCCAATAGCGTCTCGTTTAATGAGATCCAGTGCTTCCGTAGGCTGGCCCAGTTCCATCAGAAGAATTTGCCCTGCGTATCCCAGTTCGCCGGCCCCCAGCACCTTATTGAGCATGGAGCGAATAAATGATTTTAAGGCTTCTTCCGGTCCGGCGTCCGCCGGCAAGCCCATATCCGGTGGATACTTTGCCAGTGCATTGCGAAAGGCACTCGTCCAGACCGCCGCGTAAAGCTCTTCTTTGGAGCCGAAATAATAGTTGACTGAAGCGGTATTGGAGTTGGCCGCTGTGCAGATATCCGCAATGGTTGTGTCTCTAAAGCCTTTTTCAGCAAAGACTTGCGTGGCCGCCTCCAGCAGGGCGGCTTTGCGTTCCAATCCGTCTTTTCGTTTTGCCATGGGGTTTCTCTTTGTTTTTGAATATCTTAATTGACTAATTTAAATACTCGTTTAACATGAGTTTGTTCGGATATCAATCAAAAAAAGTCAATCTGCTATGATAGATAAGTAGAGTAGAGCACGGTTTTCGTTACACCAGAATTATGAATATTGATAAGCGGAGAAGCTAAAACACGTACCTATTTCATTTAAATCGTTTAATTTCAATAGCTTATATAATCACTTGGAGGGTAAGCGAGGATAGCTTTATTCAATTTTCTTTGACAATGCCCCGCCCCTGCGTTAAAGTTTTATGCTTGTCTGAGCAACACTGTTTTGACCCGAAAAGCAGTTTAAAATTGTCTGCAATTTCCGGCCTGATCGCCTTTTGAAAACGGCCGTTATAAATAAAGCGAGGAATCCTTGGCAGCACACGACACAGTCGAAACTCTGGAAAAAATACTGACCCGCGTCAAATCGATTGACCCGGTTAATACGCGGAAATGGTTTGACGATCTGCGCATTACGGCCTTTGATCACGGGCTGATGCAGATTGCCTGCCCGGACCAGTCGCGCGCGGAGTTTTTGCAGGATCATTGCTCGGCAACCTTTACCCAGGCGGCCCAGGCTGTGACAGGTCATCTTGTATCGGTCCAGTTTCTGGAAGCCAGCGACCAACAGCCGCCGGTAGAAGTGACCGCCGCGCCTGCAAAGGCCGGCCGGGTGCGTCTGCATCCAGATTATACCTTCGACAGCTTTGTAGTCGGCCCGTGTAATCGCCTGCCGCACGCAAGCTGTATTGCGATCAGCCAGAACCCCGGCATGATTTATAATCCACTGTTTCTTTATGGTAATGTCGGACTTGGGAAAACACATCTGTTGCATGCGGTCTGCCATGACGCCCGCAAGCACAGCCCGAATATCTCGATTCAGTTTCTCAGTTGCGAGGAATTTGTTAACGGATTTATCAGCGCGATCGAAAAGGGCAATCTTACCGAATTTCAAAATCAGTATCGCACGGTCGATGTGTTGATTATTGATGACGTCCAGTTTTTGCGTGAACGTGAGCAGAGCCAGGAAGAGTTTTTCCATACGTTCAACGCTCTGTACAACAACCGCCGTCAGATTATCCTGACCTCTGACAGTGCACCGCAGGATTTGGCGGCACTGGAAGAGCGGCTCATCAGCCGCTTTAAATGGGGGCTGGTTGCCCGGCTCGATGCCCCAAGCTATGAAACACGTATCGCGATTGTCAAAAAGAAGGCGCATTTGCGCGGCCTGGAATTGCCGGATGGCGTTGCCGAACTGGTGGCCGAGCATATTAAGACGAATATCCGTGAGTTGGAAGGGGCGCTGACGATTATCTATGCGACTGCGCAAACGACCGGCCAACCGATTACGCTGGAACTGGCCCGTCAGGCGTTGGGCGTGCAGGAAGTGGCGGTAGTTAAAAATGTCACCATGTCGGATATCATCCGTATGGTTAGCGAGCATTTCGATGTGCGTATCACCGACCTGCAAAGCAAAAAACGCAGCCAGTCCATCGCCTTGCCTCGGCAGGTCTGCATGTACCTGGCTCGTAATCTGACCCGGCACAGCCTCGAAGAAATCGGCGGCCACCTCGGCGGACGCGACCACTCAACCGTCGTTCACGCCTGCACAAAAATCGAGCAGATGTACAAAGACGATGGCGATTTCCGCACCCGCATTGACAAGCTCTCTAACACTGTTACTCACCCGGTATAGAATAAAGATAATAAAAAAGCCCAGCTCTTTTGTGAGAGTCGGGCTTTTTTTTGTTGTGGGTAATGGTTGATTATTAATCTTCTTTCAAAGTCAGGACGACGTACTGGCCGTAGTGGCGACCGGTTTTGACGAAAAGATAGACCTTGTTGTCCTTGGTTTTGTCGAGGGCCTTGTTGAAGGCGCCGACGTTGTTGATTTCGTAACGGTTGACTTCCAGAATTACCATGCCCGCCTGGAAACCTTTGTATTCGGCTTCGCTGCCGCCGGCAACGTCTGTGACCACGACGCCGCGACCTTCGGTGATGCTGTATTCCTTGGCCAGTTCCGCGTCAATTGTCCGGACGGTCAGCCCCAGCTTTTTGCCGATTTCTGAAGTGTCGGCCATCTCGCTTTGCGTCCGAGAGCCGATGACTGCATCAATCGTTTTGCGTTTGCCGTTGCGAATGACCACAATGTCAACCTTGCTTTCGGGTGCGGTAAAGCCGATGATGTTGAACACGTCCTGCACATCCTCGACGTTCTTTTTGCCGATCTTGATAATAACGTCATCTTTTTTCAGTCCGGCCTTGTCCGCCGGTGAGTCTTCTTCCACATGTGTAATGACCGCGCCGTTGTTAGACTCCAGCTTGAAAAACTCCGCCATATCGGGGTCCACATCCTGCATCCGCACACCAAGATAGCCGCGATCGACCTTGCCGGTATTGACGAGCTGGTCCTTGATCATCGCCGCCATGTTAATCGGTACTGCCAGCCCGATACCCATATAGCCGCGGTCGCCGGTAATGATTGCCGAGTTGATGCCGATGACCTTGCCTTCCAGGTTCAACAGCGGCCCGCCGGAGTTGCCGGGATTGATCGCCGCGTCAGTCTGGATAAAGTCCTGGTACATTTCCGTGCCGCCCAGCTTACGTCCCAGTGCACTGACAACGCCAACCGTCAGCGTTTCGGTCAGCCCGAAGGGATTGCCGATGGCGATAACCCATTCGCCGATTTCCAGATCATCTGAGTTGCCCAGTTCCACCGTCGGCAGATCTTTGGCTTTGTTGATTTTCAGTACTGCCACATCGGCCTTGTCATCGGAACCGATCAACTCCACATCGTCAAACTCGCGTCCGTCCGTGAGCACGATCTTGATTTCATCGGCTTCATTGACCACGTGATGATTGGTCAGTACGTAGCCGTCTTCGCTGATAATAAAACCGGACGCCTGGCCTGCCATCCAGCGTTCACGCGGCTGACGCCGGTAACGTTCTCCAAAAAATCGTTCAAAAAAGTCATTGTCAAACGGCGAACCGGAATAGTTACCTCCGCGAGATGTGACTTTCGTGCGTACCTGAACGGCTACGACGGCAGGGGTGGCTTTTTTGCTGACCGCTGAAAATGCCTTGCTGGTTTTTCGCAGTGTTTCCAGACCGTTCGTATTGACTTCTTCAGCCGTGACCGGTACGGCCATCAGGCTCATCAAAGTCCCCAATATAAATAATTTTAGTTTTCCTGTTGTCGGCATAGTATTTCCTTTCAATATCAATCCATCAGCCGGTTTTCTGTCTCTGTATTTATAGAGGAGACGGTGTGTTGGATTCTTTCACATTTTCCAAATTTTTCAAAAGAAGACATTCTTGTTGAGGAAAAGAATCATACAGGGTCTGTTTGCCAAACCCTGTATGAAAATATCGGTTTATTCAGTTTTAATCTCGATTTTTTTTGCGGCTGATTCTTCCGGTGCTGCTTTCGGCAGCCGGATTGTTAGAACACCTTTCTTGAAAATTGCTTCAATCCCGTCCGCCTCCACATCCGTCGGCAGGCTGAGCGACCTGCTGAACGAACCGTAAGCACGCTCGGTCAGACGGGAGTGCTCACTCTCTTCGTCGCGCTCAACCTTTTTCTCGCCCGTGATCGTCAGTACATTATCGTCCAGCGTCAGTTCCACATCCTTTTCATCCAGACCTGCCAACTCAACCATGAGGGTGAATTCTTTATCGGTCTCGGTGATATCCATACGCGGTGAAAACCCATCACTGCGATGCACCATCGCCTGAAACGGTCCCGGTGTCCACTCGCCAAAATCACCGAAAAAGTCATCGAACATCCGGTTCATGCGCCGCTGCATTGTATTCAACGGGTATGCCGGCCGCTCGGGGCGAATCCTTACTTTACATCTGTCTTTTCTCCATGGCATCATTTCATGAATCATCATTGTTACTCCCTTTCTTTAAATTTACGTGACTTCTGTTTTTATGTTCAAACACTCAATGAACTAAAATACAAATACTGTGCCAAACTTACAGGTTCTTCGTAAGTAATTGAGGGAGAGGGGATTACAATGTGCCAAGGAAGTGTAAAATCTGCCAGTCTGACAAAATTGTATCAAGACAGCTCGTCCATTTTGGCAGGATTGCCGATAATAAAAGATGATTTTTGATATCAATTTGACGCGAAAACGATATGACTCATTACGTCCTGTCATACCCGCGCAGGCGGGTATCCAGAGTACGCAAGTGTAAATTCCCACTTTCGCAGGAATGACATAAAACGCATTCTGAGTTGCTTGATGTATAAACGCCCTGAAAGCGGTTGGCTCTCAGGGCGTTGTGTGATGTTTCAGTTCAGAAAAATTAGAGTGGCTTGTCCTCATCGTCGTCATCTTTAAAAGATGAGTCTTTGAAGATGTCGTCGTCATCATCCCAGTCATCGACGCCCGCGTAGATGTCATAATCGTCGTCATCGACACTCAGACCGGCCTGGGCTTTTTCCTGCTCGGCCTTAAGCAGGTCGGCAACGGTTGGCTTATCCAGCGATCCGCCTTCGAGAATGATTTTCACGTCTTCGACATCCAGCGTTTCATATTTCAGCAGGGCCTCGGTCAGTGCCTCCATCTTATCGCGATTGGCTTCAATCAGGTCAGTGACTTTAGTGTAAGCTTCGTCAATCAGCCGCTTGATTTCACGGTCAATTGTCTCAGCGGTTTTCTGAGAATATTCCGAACCGCCCATGCCGAAATAGGCTTCCGTATTCATATCCGGAGAATATTTAATTGGCCCCAGTTCGTTGCCCATGCCCCATTCGGTGACCATTTCACGGGCAATCATCGTGGCCTGCTTAATATCTCCCTGAGCACCGCTGGTCACATCGTCACAGAAGATTTCCTCAGCAATTCGTCCGCCAAAACATACCTGCAACTGAGCCAGGCAGTATTTCTTTGAATAATACAGCCGGTCCTTTTCCGGCAAGGCAAACGTCGCGCCGCCCATCGGTCCGCGCGGGATAATGCTGACTTTGTGTAGCGGGTCGGCGTCCTTGAGCATGAACTGTACCAGTGCATGACCGGCTTCGTGATAGGCCGTCATCTTGCGGTCGTATTCATCGACCTCGCGGCTGCGTTTGGCCCGGCCCCAGCGAACCTTGTCGCGTGCCTCTTCAAAGTCGGCCATTTCCACATAATCCTTATCCTGCATCGATGCGCTAATGGCTGCTTCATTGATCAGCGCCTCCAATTCGGCGCCGCTGAACATTGGCGTACCGCGGGCGATACGTTCAAAATTCGCGTCCGGTGAATACTTGACTTTCTTGGCATGAATCTGCAGGATTTTCAGCCGGCCCTTCAAGTCAGGCAGCGGCACAATCACCTGACGGTCGAATCGTCCCGGCCGCGTCAGGGCCTTGTCCAGAATGTCACCGCGGTTGGTTGCGGCTACGACAATTACCTGGTCATCCGTATCAAAGCCGTCCATCTCCACCAGAATCGCGTTGAGTGTTTGCTCGCGTTCATCGTGCCCGCCGCTGGTGACGCCGGGGCCTCGCTTGCGGCCAATGGCGTCGATTTCATCAAGGAAAATAATACACGGCGAGTTTTCTTTGGCTTGCTTGAACAGATCCCGCACACGGCTGGCACCCACGCCGACAAACATTTCCACAAAGTCACTGCCCGCAATGCTGAAAAACGGCACATCCGCTTCACCGGCAATCGCCTTAGCCAGCAATGTCTTGCCGCAGCCGGGAGGGCCTTCCAGCAGCACGCCGCGCGGGATGCGTCCGCCCAGTTTTTTGAACTTCTTGGGATTTTTCAAAAACTCAATCAGCTCGGTCACCTCATCCTTGGCCTCTTCGATGCCGGCGACATTATCAAAGGTCACCTTGGTGCCCTTGCCCTGCAGACGGTGTTTGCTGCGGCCAAAATTCATGAGCATTCCGCCGCCGCCCTTAATGTTTCGCATGAAGATAAAATAGATGAAGACAACAATTAAAATAATTGGGACCAACTGCAAAAAAATCGGTCCCCACGGAATCGGATCCTCATAACGAATTTCTTGAACCCCCTGGTCAGAGAGCCATTTGTTATAATCTTCCGCCAGCATTTCAGGGTCATACTTGGCGCGAACCTTTTTCGGAGTTCCGTCTTCCAGGGCTTTCACGGCGTTCTCAAACAATTCGCCGGTAATAATGCCGCCGTTCCGATTGTAAATAACAATCTTGATATAACGATTATGAACAAAGCTCTCAAATTCCGAAAAAGGAATTTCCTTAACACGTCCTGCCTTTTGGAACACCGACATCATCAGTGTCATGGCGACCAAGGCAACCAGCAGCCAGGTAAAGTGGCCCCGGCTGTATTTGGGCAGCGGTCCCTTTGGCCCCTGCGAATCCGGTTTTTGAGAGGGTGTTTCCGGTTTATTCATCATAAAAAAATACGTTCCTGTTATTTTGATTTAATGTATTACAAAGACTGCAGGCGTAACTTAATGCCGCCTCGGAGTTACCAGGGTTTTTCCATCAACTCTACGACACGCTGAGCGGCTTTGTTCACGGCCCGGCTGAGGGCATAGTTTTCGGTCTGGCCTAATTGGGTCGAATAATCGGCGGCACCATGGACTTGCTGGTTATCGAGCAGCAGTTCGCCGGTCTTGAGATTTTTCCAGGTCACGGTAACCGTTGTCCGCGTTTCATACTGCATGGGTCTGCCGGTATAGCGGTCACCGGACAGGACGCCGACGGTGATTCCCAGCCGCCCGGTCAGGATTGTATCGGCGACATTGCGATCCGAGACAATTTTGTACGGTGTATGCGATTCGATACGTTTACACACCGCATCGGTCAGTTCGTACTCATAGCCCCGGCGAAAACTGTCCGTATCGAACATCTCGACATATACCGTCGCGACGTCCTGCGGGTGCAGCCAACTGTTCTGGTAGCCGCCGCAGCCGTTCAGCGGAACCAAGGCGGCGATCATTGCCGTTAACAATACGATGGTCAGTAGTTGTGTTTTCACATTCAGCATCCTTAATAAAAACAGCCATCCGCCAATAGCGGATTCCTTAATTTTTCATTTCATTTTTTATCTGTCGATGCCTTCACCCAGGATATCCGGCGACATTTCGCTTTGCTCGCCGTCTTCCGGAAGTACTCGGTCAGCCAGCAACTCTGCGATGCCAAACCAACTGTCGAGGAATCGATTGCTTATGTCAAACAGCTTACGTGTGCGGGTACTTTGATATGTTGGCGGTGCGTCCGGTGCCCGGCGAATCTGAACCATGGTTGCAGCTTTGCTGTCGGGCCAGCCGTCGATGACTTTGTCATAATACAGCTTTGCCGCATCGGGTTTGCCGGTACGTTCATAGTAGAAGCCCGTTTCGTAATATTTATACGCAAGCTGTTCTTCGATCAGTGCCAGCGTGCCGGCGATGTCCAGTTCGGTTGCCAGTTCCGGATACCGCTGTTTAAAATCCTCAAAATAGCTCTTGGCACTTTTCAGGACGGCAGCATCATACTGGGTGCCGCTGTAAGAGGCGTGCAGTTCCTGGCCCATCCGCAATAGAGCCTGCTGACCGGTTTTGCCGGTCGGCCAGCGGGTGGCGATCTCTGCCCACGTCTGGTAGGCGTCGAAATACTTCTTTTTCTGCTGCTGGGCCTGTGCCAGTGCCGTCAGTGCCCGCTGTGCCATCGGCGAACGTCCCTCGCGGTCGGCGATATCCCACATGATATTAACGCCGTCATCAAACGCCGGCAACTTCACGATTTTCAGAAAGCGGCGTTTTTCGCCCTGTAAATAGGCTACCCCAATTGAAAAATAACGTTCCATCGCCACAGGCTGCAGCGCACTTTCCGGCCAGGTAGTAACGAAGGTTTTGTATTTAACTGCGGCCTTATGCCATACTGAGTCGGCATACATCTGCTCGCCGGCGATGAATGTCTCGATCTGATCGCCTGCCAAATCCGGAAAATCGGCTCTGAGCTGCTCTAAAGCCGCCTTGACCTCGGCATCACTGCCGGTCAAAAGCTGCTGTTTGATCCGCGACATCGCCAGTAAATATTCCCCCTCCGGCGAATTGGCCACATTCTGAAACCCCTTTTCCGCGTCCAGATGATACGTCTCAGCACAGCAAACGCCCGCCGAAACAGCCGCCAGAACCAACAAAACCCATCCCTGTCTAATCATAAGTCATTTCCTATAATTAACTTATCTAAAAAGAAGTTTCCTGTATTCCTTTATTCTTGCATACCTGTATACTCACCACCGCATTATATCCGCTAATCAAAGACATGCAAACGGAACTTTACCCCTTTGTGGCCCCATTTTCCGATGTTTTATCTCTACTGGCAATGGAGCGGCTCAGGATCAGAGTTATCAAAAGGCCCTCTCTCGGAGTAACTTACTGGTTGAAAGCGGACCATCGCATGATATAAACAGGCTGCTTGAACCAATTGGAACTTTCCGTCGGTGCCACACTGATTGTCACTTGATTTGGAGTTGGATCGGCCTGAATCCATCTGCCATCCCCCAGATACGCCAGGCAATGGGCGCCGTTTTGTGTGACAGCAAAATCCCCTGGTAAAATCTTGCTATGGTCAAGCTGATTGATGCTGGGGGCTTTTGTGATTTGTTTGGTCCGGTTGCGATATTCATCGCGCATGGCCTTGGCCGAAGCATCGTACCACCACAGCAAAACAGCTTCACGAACGAGTGCTCCGTTAAAGGTTTTGAGGCCATAAATCACACCGGCGTCAATATAGCCCTGCCGTATCAGGCCGGAGCAATCCACGGCGAGAAAATTTTCGGCTCCCCACATATAAGGTTTTGATTCATAAAAAGAAAGTGATCTGACATACTGCTGCCGAAATTTATTTTCATTGATTTGATGAGAGGGCATACAGCAAAAAAGAAGAATAGCTGCAGTAAATCCAAGAAAGAAATATCTGATTTTTCGATTTAAATACGTTAAGCAGAATAAACAAATCCAGATTATGACTACAAATAATAAAATACCAAGCTTGATAAACGTATTGCGAATTGGATAGAGAGTTTGCAGAATTAGCCCAAACAATGCGACGAACAGGACAGCCCTGATAAGCGATTTGAGCATAATACCTTTAAATTTCCCCATTGTTTGCAAATTTTTTTCTAATATAAAGTTATCAGTTTGCCTTCCGTGTCATTCCGTGATTTTGCTTTAACCTCAATGCCCTCTGTGGTCAAAAATACAGTTTCATCCGGCCAATACGTTATTGACCGCTTCGACCGTCTTATGCGTTGCTCCCTGGTTGTCGCGGATGACCTGTTGACCGTTTTGGGCTATTTTTTGGGCGAAATCAGTGTTTTCAAGGCATTTTTTTGTTTGTTCGGCCAGTTCGTCGGCGCCCGCCACTTCAATGGCGCCTTGGCCGGCCAGCAACACCTCAACCGTCTGTTTGAAGTTAAACGTATGCGGGCCGAACAGCGTGCATTTGCCCAGCGCTGTTGGCTCCATCATATCCGAGCCGCCCATCGGCACCAGCGACCGGCCGACAAAGACAACCGTAGCCAGCGAATAGAACTTCTTCAAGTCGCCCATCGTATCGCCCAGAATCACCGTGGGCTTTCCGTCCGTTTTCTCGCCGGACTCTTTGAGCGTACTGTATCGCACATAATCAAATCCCGCCGCTTCAATCAATGCCGCGACCTCGTCAAACCGTTCCGGCTTTCGCGGCACAATCGCCAGCCTCAGGTCATCCATTCCGCCGTCGGCTTTGAGTTTATCAAATGCCTCCAGCACCATTTTTTCTTCACCGGGTCCGGTTCCGCCCGCCAGCCACATCCGCTCAGTGCCCAGGTTGATCTGTTCGCCAAGCCGGTCAGCGCCTTCAACCACGCCGTCGGTCTGGGCGGTGTCGTATTTCAGCGAGCTGGTCACTTGAACCTTATTTTTATCGCAGCCAAGCGTGATAAACCGCTGGGCGTATTCGTCAGTCTGGGCCAGCACCCGCGTGACTCGGCGGAACATCCGGGCAATCAGTGGCCGAACCTTCATGTATTTTGGGAAACTCTTATCGCTGAGGCGGCCGTTGATCACCACCAGCGGCACATTTTGCGTGTTGGCAATGGCGGCCATATTCGGCCAGACCTCCAATTCCATCAGCAGTACGACGGATGGCTGAAGACGCTTGAACGCCCGCGCCATCACCCACGACAGGTCGAATGGGAAGTAAAAAACACAGTAATCCTCGCCGTAAATCGCCTTCGCCCGCGCCAGTCCGGTATCGGTTGTTGCCGAAATCACCACCTCATAGCCCGGCAACTGCTCGGCAAGCTCAGCTACCAGCGTGCGTGTGGCATTGACCTCGCCGACACTGACCGCGTGAATCCAGATACACGGCTTGTCCGGGTTTTTCCGGCTGATTTTGCCCATTCGCTGATCCCAGCCGCCCCGGTAGCGGCCGTGGCACAACACCCGGTACAAAATCTTCGGGCTGTAAAGCACGATGGCAACTATATATAAAAGGTTCAGTAAATATCGCATGGCTCACCTGTATTCGCGTTGATTTGTCGGCCAGTGTAGTCCATAACCCGCGGCCTGTCAATCAGTTAGCCCAAGTGTCCGAGGATTTTGATTGACGAACGCATAAAGGTTCGGTATAAAAGCGTTTTTGACGGCAGAACCGCCGTCAAGCGTCCATTGTCGATCGACGATGCGAATGTCCCCGTGGCACAATTGGATAGCGCGTTGGCCTCCGGAGCCAAAGGTTAGGGGTTCGAATCCCTTCGGGGACGTTTTTTTAACTTGTTAAATAACAACGACTTAAGAAATTCGTCACTTTGTGTTTTTACTCGGAAAAGCCCTGATTTTACCAAAGTGGGTCACTTTTGGGTCAGTCAGGTCAGTTTCGGGGATTTTTCCAACCATTTTAGACTGTACCGACTGGGCTTTCTTGATATCTTCCTCTTGCACACTCAGGTAGTAAGTCTGCGTCGTCTTGATGTCTGAATGTCCTGCCAGTAGCTGGACAACATGAACAGGCAAACTTTTAGCCCAATTCGTGATACACGAACGTCTCAAGTCATGAATCGAATAAATCTTAACTTTGGCACGTCGACAAAGTGTTTTGAACCGACGCAAGATATTATTTACCAGACTCTGTCCCTTATTCCATGTGCCTGCTTTTACCTTTTCCTGATAAAAATCCCATCTTTCGTGTTCCATAAAAACATAGGGACAATTTTCGGGAGCTACAGATTGCCAAGAGGTCAGCAGATTAATTGTCTGTTCTGGTAATGGAATAACTCGCATTTCGCAATCTTTAGGCTGCCACCCTTGAACCCAATTTTCTTCGACTTTTCGCGTGACATGTAGCTGGTTATCTTGGAAATCAATATCTGCCCAAGTGAGATTAAGCAATTCTTGCAGTCGCAAGCCGGAGGTGTAAGCTGTTGCCAATAAGGCTTTCCAAAAAGTATCTGTAGCTTGATTGTATATCTTTGAGAATTCGTCGGGACTACAATAATTGGGCATCTTGGGAGCCACCTTTATTTGCTTAATTGATTGACAAGGATTACAACCTTCACTGAGATAGCCGCGAGATATTGCCAAATTAAAAACTCTTTTGAGAGCTCGAAACTCCTTATTAGATGTTGCAGGTGCAATCCCCTTTTTTAATCTAAAAGCTCGAACCCGTTCAATATCCGTTGGCTTGACTCTTTTGAGTTCATAACCCCAACCAACTTGTTCAGCTAGAAAGCTCATTACTTCAAGATGTAGCCTTAATGTGCTTTTTGCCAAGTTCTTTTCCATTAGTTCCTTGTGTTCATCATGAAAATGCTTCAAGGTAATCTTCTTCGGTAAATCCGGTTTTCCAGAACGCACAGCTAATTGCTTGGTTTCAGCGTATTTTTCGGCCTCCTTTCTTGTCTTAAAACTTTTACTGTAGCGTTTCCCGTCCAAACCATACCAGCGAACCGCCCAACTAAATGGTCTCTTCTTTGACCATAACTCTTTTGGTAACGGTTTACCGTGTTTGTCTGTTGGTACTTTGCCATAATACTTTCGATATATTCCTACTTTTTCAATCGCCATGATTTAATCTCCCAGTCCTTTTGGACTTAATTGTGCCACCATGGACGACTGACCCACAAATAATATATCCGAGATCAGATAAAAGCGCAAGAACAAAAATTTTCATAATAATCCCTTCATTTTTCAGTTATTGTTCCGTTCTGTTCTTCAAAAATCCCTCAAGTTCAGACTTTAAATACCAGACATGACGGGCATACTTAGTAGCCTTTAAATAGCCTCTATCTCGCCAGTAATTCAGTGTTCTGATGGCTGAATCGGGGGTATGCCCCAACTCATTTAGACGAAGAAACATCGCAGCTTCTGCCGGGGTCATGAGTTCTGGAAAAACTTGCGGGTGTTGGGGCCAATCATCTTTTACTGATTTCATTGCCATACTCTTCATTATCCGGATCTTTTCTAATATCCCTATTAAGTTG
>JANQGW010000001.1 GCA_028282905.1 Sedimentisphaerales bacterium
GTATCCTTCGAGAATTAAAGCCGGCAGCCGGACAAATGCGATTGTTGAAAACATTGATTATGGCCCGACAATGCTTGATTTTGCAGGTGTTGAAACACCATCCTATATGCAGGGACAAAGTTTTAAAGCGATTCTTGAAACAAATAAAGAACCGAGTGACTGGAAACAGGAGGCCTATTACCAGTACTGGATGCACATGTCCCATCATGACAATCCGGGGCATTTTGCAATTCGTACGAAAGACTACAAGCTGATCTTTTTCTATGGACGACGCAAGCATCCTGCTTCTGAAAAAAATACGAGATTGGCGACTCCGCCGGGCTGGGAGTTATACGATTTAAAGCGAGACCCTCAGGAAATGAATAATGTCTATGAAGATCCAAAGTATGCTTCAGTGGTCAAGGAACTTAAAGAGCGTTTGAAAAAGTTGCGATCAAAGATAGGCGTCGATGACCCGTCAAAAGCTCTCAATGCGTATGTTGCCGAAGAGATCAGGGTGGTCAACAAGATTGTAGAAGAATTCTGGGAATACGATGATCAAGCCCGAGAGAAAGCAATTAAGATTTCTAACGAATTTCTGGAATCTAAAATGAAACAAAAGCGACTTTAAATCCTATTCTGGGGTGAGTGCTTTGGAGATATCTTCTGCTGACAAGGATTTAATATGATGAAAACGATATTCCTTGTACTATTATCTGTAACGACCTGTGTTTTTGCACTCCCCTTGGAACGGGGTTGGAACTCAAACTGGTTCCCTTGCCCGTTGGTGGCCCATATCGGTTCGAGGTCGTTCTTGGTGAGGAAAAGAATACTTATTCAATTGTGCTTGTCGGTGATGTGTGGATATGCTCCGTGCAATCCAATATGTAGGTTGGGTACGTCCAGATGGTCGGTCGCATCAGGGTATTGATAATCAGATTCCAATCGAGTATTATAAGAGAACAAACAGCAGGGTAGCCGTATGCTATCGAATACAACCATCAGACATGTTGTCCGAAAAGAGTTCTTGGGCGGTCTTTTAAAGAGTTACCGAAAGGCGACTTAATTTTTTTGTAAGGTTGAGGGGTTAAAATGGCTGGAGATATGAATATTTGTACGGTACGCGTTTCAAAGGCCGTGAAGCTCGGTAGCAACAAACTACAGGTTCTGGTGACCTCGGCTTCACAGGGAAAACCTAATCTTGGAGAATGCATTAAATAAAGACTTCGCCTGCCTATATTTTGGACTAACCTAACTTTTCGATGAATATTCTCAAACTGTAATACAATGAATAAAAATTATCGAAAACCAGCCTGCATTATCCAAGTCAAAGAAAGGAATTTAGGTGAAGAGATCAATCATGTTGTTACTGGCGGTTATGTGCCTGTTTGTAAGTGTGTCGAGGGCCGAGAGTATCAAGCCTGTTAACCTGCGGTGTGAATATCTCATGAATCCGCAGGGGATAGACATAGCCAAGCCCCGTTTTGCGTGGATGTGTGAATCATCGTCCAAGGAACGCGGCTGGAAACAGATGGCATACCGGATTCTCGTCGCAAGCTCACCGGAGAACTTGGAAAAGAATGTGGGTGATTTCTGGGATTCCGGCAAAATTGAATCTGGTCAATCGACACAGGTTGTCTATGGCGGCGTCCCACTGGCATCCAGGATTTCCTGTTTCTGGAAGGTAAAGATCTGGTATGGGGACAAGCAGGCTTCTGCCTGGAGTGAGCCGGCGCACTGGACGATGGGGCTTCTGAAGCCGGAAGATTGCCAGGCGGAATGGATCTCCATGCAAGAAGAGAGCAATGATTCTCTGGCCGGAGCCCAATGGATCTGGACTATGGAGGAAACGGTGCTTGGTAAACGGTATTTTGTTAAATACGTTACCATCCCTGAAAATACGACAATCACCTCGGCTGAAATGATCATTGTCGTTGACGATCAGTTTAAGTCGGTCGTCAACGGCAAGTTTGTCGGCCAGGGCAAAAGCTGGAACGTGCCTGTCACTCTTGACTTGAAAACATTGCTCAAATGCGGTAGCAACACTATTGAGATAGAGGCGGAAAACACCGGCGGTGTGGCAGGACTGATCTGTAAACTGAGTATCGTAGGTGATAAAGGCAAGCCGATTGTGGTTGTTTCCGACGGGACGTGGAATGTCTCGAGCTGCAAAGACAGACCTGTCGCGGAATGGAAGCCTGCTGAGGTACTTGGAGATTATGGCCTCGCTCCCTGGGGCAAGATCGGAAAACTTGAATGTCGCAATAGCCCCATGCTCAGAAAAACATTTACGATCACCAAACCGGTCAAGCAAGCCCAGGTCAGCATCTGCGGGCTGGGGTATTATGAACTGTTCTTGAACGGAACCAAGGTTGGCGATCATGTACTGGACCCGGCTTGGACATGTTACCACAAGAATGCTCTTTATGTAACCTATGACATTGCCGATACCTTGAAACAGGGGAGAAATGCGTTTGGGGTCCAACTGGCCAATGGTGTTTATAATCAAGGTCATTCTGACGCTTGGCAGTTTCACGAAACGCCATGGAAGGCCTTTCCTCAGATGCTCTTGCAGTTGGATATCGTGTATGTGGACGGCACAAAAGAGCGGGTTGTTAGTGATGGATCGTGGAAAGTGTCCTCCGGGCCGATATATTGGGACCAACTTCGAATGGGGGTGATGTACGATGCCCGCCGCGAACAGCCGGGCTGGAGTACGCCCGCATTTGACGATTCGTTCTGGCAGAGGGCCATCATCCGTGAAGGCATCAAGGGCAAGCTGGTTGCTCAGGTATGTGAACCGATCAAGGTGATGAAGACCCTGGAGCCTGTGACTGTGCGAAAAATTGACGGTGGCCATGAATTTGATTTCGGCCAGAACATTGTCGGATGGTCACGGCTGAAAGTAACAGGGCGGGCTGGTACTGAGGTAAAAATGGAACATATTGCCGAAGTCTCCGAAGAAAATAGACACGATATGAGTGTACATGTGCATGACGATCAGTTCCAGACCGATGTTTATGTACTTAAAGGCGATGACCAGGAGGTCTGGGAGCCGGGCTTTACTTATCATGGTTTCAGCAAGGTCAAGGTAACGGGACTGCCAGAGCCGGTTAGTAGCGAAACGATGACCGGACAAGTTGTCTATACCTCATTTGAAGAGCGAGGTGCGTTCGAGTGTTCGAATTCTCTGTTGAACAAGCTTACCGAAATGACGCTCTGGTCTTATATCGGCAACTTTGTAGGCATTCCCACTGACTGCCCGCACCGTGAAAAGAACGGTTGGACCGGCGACGCGCAGGTCGCCTGCGAGTTGGGGCTGATGTATTACGGCAGTGAGGCGGCCTATACCCGATGGGTACTGGATATACAGGCGATACAGAGAACTGACGGCAAGCTCCCGTGCATCGTTCCTTCCGGAGGCTGGGGATTCGACAGGCTGGATGGTCCGGCCTGGGAAATCGCCTATCTCATGATCCCCTGGCACTTGTACGAGTATCGGGGCGATAGCCGTATTCTCGAAATCCACTACGAGAACTACAAAAGTTGGCTGGACTGGTACCGCAACCATCCCAGCGCAAACAAGGGGCATATCATCCACTACGGTCTCGGTGACTGGGTCCCCATCAAGACCAAGACTCCCATCACGGTCACGTCAACTGGATACTACTATGCGGCGGCCAAACGCCTGGCGGCGATCGCGAAAATGCTCGGCAAGGAAGACGAAGAGAAAGCATATTCGATACTTGCCGGGAAGATCCGGCAGGCCTTCAACAAAGAGTTTTATCATCCCGATACCGGCCTTTACGCCAACGGCTCACAGACCGCCATGTCTTGTGCACTTTATCACGGTCTAGTCGAATCCGATAATCACGGTCGCGTGGTGAGAAAACTTGTTGATTCGATCCGCCGGAACAATTTCACCTTGGACTGCGGTATGCTTGGCTCTAAGTATCTGCTGCGCGTTCTGTCCGATAACGGGCATGCTGATGTTGCCTATAAAATTGTCACAAAGGAAGATACGCCCGGTTGGGTTAATATGATTAAAAGCGGTAATACGACTCTGTGGGAAACGTTCACCTGCCGTGATTCCGATAACCATGTGTTCCTCGGTGACCTTACGGCCTGGTTTATCTCTTACCTCGCCGGGATTCGGCACGATCCGGCGAACCCCGGTTTTCAACTGTTTCTGATAAAGCCTGAAATCCCGGAAGGCCTGGAATGGGTAAAAGCTCACCATGATTCGCCATACGGCAAGATCGAAAGTGCTTGGAAAAAAGAGAATGATAGCTTATCGCTTAATGTTACGATCCCGACCAACACGACCGCAACGGTGTATGTTCCGGCGGTGGAGCTGTCGACCGTTACAGAAAGTGGAGTCCCTGCCGATCAGGCCGCAGGAGTAGCTTATGTCGGGATGGAAGATGGCCGTGTTGTTTTCGCTGTGGAATCTGGATGTTATTATTTTCTGTCCAAACTTATGAATAATTAATAAATCGAAAATATGAAAATAAAACGTCGTTATCAATGTGGTATTTGGGATTAATGGAATTTGTCAGATAAGGAGAATCAAAGTGGATAAACTAGCTATTACGAGAATAACCTCTAAGTTGATCACTATCGGAGTATTCATGGCATCTGTGATATTATCAGGCTGCACAAGAGGGACTGTGGTATACAGAAGCCAAATACCTATATTTGATAATTCCACTTTTTATGATGCGCAGGGAAATTTTGATGAGGGCGCCGCCAAGGACGCCTATATCTCTTTAATGAAATATCACGGGTATCCTATCTTTCCTGAAACTAGGAAGAATCTGTGGGTTTCTGATTATGGTACCGGCCAGTTCACCAAGTTGGGTTTAGGTGCCCACATGTTCATCAATCAGGAAAAGGATCATTATATGCTGATGGATCTATTTCTGCTACCGCATCAGATGCTACCGGAGCACTGGCATCTGCCTGCTGAGAATAATCCGGCAAAGCGGGAAGGCTGGCTGGTTCGCTCCGGCAAGAGTTATATTGGCGGCATCGGCGACGATAATCTGACCGCTCATCCCGAAGTGGTGATTCCTAATTGTCATATGCAGGGGACAACGATGACCAAACATGTTGTTCCGGCAACAGAAGGAGAATTCGTCGGTCTTGCTGAAATTGAAAGTCGACACTGGCAATTTGGCGGCCCTGAAGGTGCGATTATAACCGAAGTGGCGACCATCCATACAAACTCAGGCGTTCGCCACTCAGATATAGGGATTAATGACCATTTCCTTGGTAATTAACTCGATATGAACGTTACTCGACACTACTCGCGGGGTTAACCATGAAAACGATGTGGGTACTTGGAATTATCGCTTTAAATTGTGTATACAGCGGCATTTTGCTTGCCAATACCGGTGATAACGCCGACTTCGATAAACTGTTATTCGTAAAACGTTACACTTATTCAGCCAACCATTATTATACGGAGTACATCAATTCCAAATGGTTGCCCGGCGGAAATATTTGCCTGCTTGATATGAAGACTAAACAATGCACGGAGCTGGTCCCTGAATTTAAAGGCGGTGTCTTCGGACGTTTCGATCTGGATTTTGACGCCAGGCACATCGTATTCGCCTGGAAGCAAGGTGAGCACCTCGGGTATCGACTATACGAAGTCAAAGTTGATCCGAATACCGGCCAGCGCATTGGGGATGTCAGACAACTTACTTTTCCTCAGGAAAATGAACAGGAGCTTGTGCAGAAGTACGGTTTTTCCAAAGCCTGGAATTACAGTCACGGCACCGAAGATATGCATCCCTGTTATCTGCCAGACGGTGGAATCGTCTTTATCTCCACTCGATGCCAATATGGAACGCTGTGCGATTCTCCCGATGTTTTTACAACGACTGTTCTTTATCGCATAGATCGTGATGGATCCAATATGAAGCAGCTCTCATACGGGGCTTTGAGTGAAGCAACTCCGGTTGTTATGCCAAATGGAAGGATTCTCTATACTCGATGGGAGTATGTAAATAAAGGGGCAGTCAGTGTGAAATGTCTCTGGGCAATGCGGCCGGACGGTTCCGGATCATCGGAAATATTCGGAAATGACATTGCCCTGCCACCGACGTTAATACAAGCCAGGCCCCTTCCGGATGCGCCCGGTGAATATGTCGTCTTAGGAACGCCCCATTGTCCTCAAAATGCGGTCGGGACAATCATTAAGTTGGATACCTCGAAAAATATTCGAACCCGAGAACCTATGCAGTATGTTACAAGACATATTGATATCAAGACAGAGCCCGGCTTTCATTTTATGGTTGACGGAAAATGGAAACATGATTCCAGCGGAAAGGCCGGGCGTTTGTTCCGTGATCCGTATCCGGTAACAGACAACTTGTTTTTGGTTGCTCGAAAAAAAACAGGCCTGCACTGGCATGATCCGGCCGGATATAGTCTTGTCTGGCTCGATGATCAGGGCAGTGAAAAGCCATTTTACACAGATTCAGAGATATCCTGTTTTCAGCCTTATCCATTTAAACCACGGAAGTCCCCGCCCGTATTGCCTGAACAGGTTAATCCTCAAATGGCTCAAAAGAAGCTGGCGACTTGCATCGTAACCAATGTTTACCACGGCCTTGAAGATGTTCAAAGAGGGACTATTAAACATCTTCGTATTCTTGAGCAGATTCCCAGACCCTGGACTGCACGCCGGAACTGGAATGATTGCTACGATCAGCAGCACGCAACAATTACCAAAGATACTCATCTGGGGCTCAAAGTTCAGCATGGTGTTGTCCCGGTCGAGCCGGATGGGTCGGCACATTTTGTCGTTCCGTCCAATCGAAATATTTTCTTCCAGGTGCTGGACGAAAACTATATGGCTGTCCAAACCGAAAGGACATTTGTGAATTATGTTCCTGGCGAAACACGATCATGTATCGGTTGTCATGAAATGCCCCACCAAGCGATATCCATGGCTAAACAAAGAACTGTAAAAGCCCTTCAGAGATCCGCTTCGGTTCCCGGCCCGCAACCGGGTGAGACAAGCGGGCGAAGGCCCATCGATTATACGGTTGATGTTCAGCCGGTTTGGGATCAACACTGTGTCAGTTGCCATAGTGGGGAAAAGCCAAAAGGCGGTTTAAATCTAACCGGCACACCCACAAAGTTCTTTTCGGTATCTTATGAAATGCTGATCGAGGCACGTCGGTTTGTCAAAAACCGAGATGGGCAAGATAAGACACTCGGAAGGAAGAAAGACCAGCTGCTTTTGGTGGGGCCGACGATAGGTGAAAACCATCCTAAAACGGGGAATGTCAATTATATGCCTGCCAAGTCTTTTGGGTCGCATAACAGTCTCTTGATCTCCATGCTGGCCCCCGGCATAGTTCAATTAGCAGATCCCGTGTACGCTGCGCGAGCCAACAAGCTGGCGGCTGTGCATGCCGATATCAAACTATCGCCTGAGGAGCTGTTGAAGGTGACCAACTGGGTGGATACGAATGCACAATTTTATGGCATGTATTGGGGACGTAAGAATCTCATGTATAAAGACCACCCCAACTTCCGACCTGAGCCTACTTTCGAAAGAGCCATATCAATGACAAGTACAATTTCGGATAGTAAGAGATAGCCCTTTTTCTGAAAATGCAATATTTTTACATTAACTAAATGTTGTTTTGATTATTTCACTGCTTTTTCAAGGTGAGATTCCGGGCACTTACGTTTTGTAGTATTCTTTGGAAAATTACTTGTATGCGATTCGTCGAAAGGGTAATAACCGATGTTCTTTCCATCATCAAACAGGCTGGGCTATGCTGACATTGCCTTCTTCGGTCAAGATATTCATTAATATCTAGCCAACGGGCGTGCGGTGCGGTTTCAATAAGCTGTCAAAGCTGACCGAAAGGGTCTTCTCAGCGGCCATCTGTTTGTCTTTTTTAATAAGGCCGGAGATGAGTACAAGATTCTGTTCTTAGATCAGACGGGATTTGTTGTCTGGTATCAACGTTTGGAAGAGGGGCCCTTGACCGACTAAAGCCTTCGCAGGACCAAGCATTGCTGGAAGGTATTAATCTGTTTGGAGTTGTACGATATCCTAATCGAAATGCGTATTTACACGGAAAAGAACATCCTATTACGGAGGCATTTTATATAGGCAAAGCATTGTTCTTTTTGAGAATAAGAATCATGATAAATTGCAAGTTATGGCAGTGACCTGCTCCCCATTCCTGGTCCACTATTTATGCGAATTTCACAGTGTTCATGTTCCTGCAGCATTGCTGGAGGTCAGCCGTAGGCTGGCCGGAAGCAATGCTGCTTTCGGCGAATTCCGCCGGGGTTAAATCCCCCAGCGAACTGTGTGGCCGATGCTAATGATGACGGAATCAGCCTGCACTGAGAGAACAGTGACGATGAAAATTTGTTTTCTTAACGGACCTGGAAGTCTTCGCTCTTTTATTGGATTTAGATGTTAAAGGATTCAATGTCTTTTTCGATTAGAATATATCGTTTAAAACAAAATCTGGTCACGAGTTGAAACGTAAAGGTGTTAAGCCGGGATATCGAGCACTTAACTGAAAATGGCCGTGGGTGACTCAATTATACGACCCGCAGAAGAGTCCTCCACTTCCCAATTGTCGGCGAACGGTCACCGATCTGAACAAATTATGCGGTCAGTGCGACATTTGCAGAGTCTATGCCTGCTGTGGAGATTATGGGATACGAATAATACAAATCCCCAATAAGTTTAATCGTATAGTGATTACTGATGATTAAAGAACTTAATTTGTGTTTTTGTTCGTGTAATGCAAAATGAAAGTTTTACAGGAATTGACGTGGATTGTTCGATTGAATTGGATAGTAAAACTGTAAATAGGCAAGTTAATAACAATTATATCAAAAAAGATTTTTGAAAGAATGAAACATGGGAAAGTTAATGTTAGCGATCATCTTGACGGCCTCCTCAGTGTTTGCGGCTGTAGGGCTGGTTCCCTTACCCAATGAATTTACCGAAAAGAGTGATTTTCTTGAATTGAAGCCCGATACGACGATTTCGTATGCCGATAAGGATGCCAGGTTAACTGCAGAGATGCTGGCTGAATGGTTGCGTCCTGCAATGGGATTTAAATTGCCGGTGAAGCGAGGAACAACTGGGACCATTGTTCTGGATTTACTGGAGGGAGCATCGTTAGGCAAAGAAGGGTATCAGCTCAAAGTTGATAACTCGGTGGTTATTTCTGCGGAAACTCCTGTCGGCTTATTTTATGGTGCACAGACTGTCAGGCAGTTGCTGCCACCTTCAATTTTTAGCGGCACTAGAGTCACAGACCAATGGGAAATCAAGCATGTTGAGATCAAGGATGTTCCCCGGTTTCAATGGCGCGGCATGCATCTGGATGTTGGACGTCATTTTTTTGCGGCAGAGGATATAAAAAAGTTTATCGACATTTTGGCGATACATAAACTCAATATCTTTCATTGGCATCTGACCGAGGATCAGGGCTGGCGTGTTGAAATCAAGAAGTATCCCAAGTTGACAGAAGTTGGCGCATTCCGGGCTTCAACTCCTCCATATGGTAACCGCAAAGGTTCCGACGACAAGCGTTACGGCGGATTTTATACCCAGAAAGAAATTCGAGAGATTGTTGCCTATGCCGCAGAGCGTCATATAACCGTTGTTCCCGATATTGACATGCCGGGGCACATGGCCGCGGCCATTGCTTCTTACCCAGAATTTGGATGCAACGATATCCCTAATTATAATCCGACGGTAAAGACATTCTGGGGCATGCAACCTTATATCCTTTTGCCAACTGAAGAAACTTTTGGTTTTGTAGAAGATGTGTTGGATGAGATTTGTGACATGTTTCCATCGGAATACATTCATATTGGGGGCGATGAGGCTCCGAAGGGACAATGGGAAAAATCAACAATTGCCCAGGATGTTATCAAATGGGGAGGGCTTCACAATGAATGCGAACTTCAAAGTTATTTTATTCAACGTGTTGAAAAGATGTTGGATAAGAAAGGACGTCGATTGATCGGTTGGGACGAAATTCGCGAAGGTGGATTGTCGCCGAAAGCAACCGTGATGTCATGGCGTGGAGTTCAGGGTGGTATCGCATCAGCGAGAGAAGGGCATGATGTTGTGATGGCCCCGAACAGCCACACGTATTTTGATTATTACCAAAATCATAGCGACAAGGAACTGGCCAAGGGTAAGGGCTTCGAGGCCATCGGTGGGTATTTGCCGATTAATAAGGTCTACTCGTTTGATCCTGTTATGCCAGGGGCATTATCGCCGAAAGAGCAGAAGCATGTTCTTGGTGTTCAGGCACAACTCTGGACTGAGTATATGAAGACCTGGGATAAAGTAGAGTATATGGCATTTCCCCGCATTGCAGCGATTGCGGAGGTGGCATGGACACTGCCTCAGCATAAAGACTATTTGGAGTTTGTAGATCGTCTGGTTGCCATGCGGAAACGGTATGAGGTCATTGGGCTAAATTCTTATACTGACCTGCTACCACAATTCCGTCTGTCCACCGCACCGGTAGCCAATAACCAAAACTTCACAATGCGAGCGGCTGAGTTATTGGCTTTGCCGATTTTGCTTGCAGGATCAGATGTCGATCATGACCCATTAACCTACACTATTGTATCCCCACCGTCGAACGGCTCGTTGATCGGTACGCCTCCTCGTTTGGAATATGTGCCCAAGAGTGCATTTCGGGGTATTGAGACTTTTACTTACAGGGTTTCAGATAGGGCTCTTCAAAGTGATGTCGCAACGGTGAGCATTAATGTCGTCCAACAAGCCTGTACCAGTGCCCAAGCAGGTAATGGACCGACTGATTCACTTTATCTGCATGTCCCCTCACATCTAGTCAATGCAGATATTTCAGAGAATCAGCATGTAGTTAAAGTCACGGGTGACATCCGGCACGAATACGCCTCAATGGATATGTCTCACATGGGACGTCCTGCGTATGTTAGTCGTAATGATTTTACAAATAAAACTATGACAATTAAACTCGGAGCAACCTCAAGAAGTGCACCGCTGTCGATATCATTTAAGCTGATGCCGACTAACACTACACAAAACGCTGTTGTCATGCAGGCCCCTTCCTTTGTTATTGAAAGTGCCGGAGGTTCTATGGTCAGTAGCTGGACCAATAGCGGAAGCGGACAAACATCGGTAACCAATAGTGACAGTGTTTTAAAGAACCGCAGTTGTAATCATTTTGCGGTTGTACTGGGCAACAACAGCCATACGACTTATTTTAACGGTTATCCGACTTTAGTCGCTGTCGATACAGATAATCTTAATGCTCTTAATGGCATTATCCAGATTGGCCCTTATCCGGGCAAGATTTGGGATATTCGGATTTACAATCGCGTTCTGGCTCAGCAAGAGATATTGACTCTCGGCGGAGCAGATTGTTCCGATGAACGTTTATCGGCTACTCCAATCCCGGGCTATCCCAATTATCTCTTTGGTGTCTATATCAATGAATGGTGGGCTGATAATGCGCCGGGAAATATGGAATGGTATCAGTACTATGTGCATTCTCAGGATATGGTGTACGAACGCAATCTTTTTGAAGGCGGCATGTACCCCAATAGTGATTTGGCCGGTTACCACGCTACCCAGAAAGGTCGACAGCTCCACCTTACGGACGGTATTATCAATGTATTTGCCAAATACACTTGCTCGGATCCTCTCACTCAGGCTAATGCTCAACACTGGCTGCATGAGAACTTCCATTCGTACCAGGGAGGTCTTAGCAGTTCTATTGGTTTTGGTGGTAATAAATTCATGCTGGAATCGACTGCTTCCTGGGGCGCGTTTCATTGCGTTCCGGGCGTCAGTGATAACCTTCTTGGTTATTATACGCTGCATCCGCATTTGCCGGTCTATACCGATCAAAGTTCGCCGGTTGATATGAAAATAGGCTATGAGTTTAAAGGAGGCCACCAATATGGTGCGGCCATCTTTTGGCATTACATAACAGAGTACGTCAGTGGGAAAAACCTGGTTGGCGATATCTTCAACAATACGATGGTAAAACAACGGCCTGTAGAAGCAGCCCACTATTTCTTAAACCAGCAGGGGCACAGTCTCAAAGCTATTTTTGGCGACTTTGCTGCCCGGATTACAACCTGGGATTTAAAGGAAGGGGCAGCGTTCCGGGCTTCGGAAGCTTCTTCACTTAGCCGTATGAAAAGTGTTTTTCCAACGGCAGAACGCCATGATGCCAAGATAACGACGACTTATAACGGTGACGGGACAGGTAATGTCTGGACCAGCGTGCCGACAAAGTATATTCCAGGCTCCTGGGCCTTTAACGCTTACAAAGT
Organism: Sedimentisphaerales bacterium; assembly: GCA_028282905.1. Classification (GTDB taxonomy): domain Bacteria; phylum Planctomycetota; class Phycisphaerae; order Sedimentisphaerales; family Anaerohalosphaeraceae; genus 4572-13. The sequence goes on from JANQGW010000001.1 coordinate 12,328, forward strand.
GGAGGTTGCCAGTGATTCAACGTACACCCTTGCTGTTAAACCCGATATGGGTATTCCGACGCATTCGGCTTTCCAAGCACGAGTTGTCATCCATAAAACATCAGGCGTTCGGCAATACCATGTTCTGGACGTTGCGGCCCCCGGCCTCGGTTCTGAAATACAGGTTCAGGCGAATGCAGGTGATGATATGTATCTGATTGTTGCCACGACACCCGATGTTTACAAAAGCTGGGATTGGTATCCCTATCAATATAAAATTTCTAAGGACTCACCCGCTCCGCCGGTATCAAATGGGTCCTCTCCCGTTGCACGATGGACATCTGATGAAGGTAGGGAGGCAACGGCAACAGACATTACGGGCAGTGGCAGGAATAAAGCCCTTAAGATATTTATTCTAGCTGGTCAATCTAATATGCAAGGCCATGGTTATGCGATCCAGAGCTTTTCACCGAGATATATTGGGACACTGGATTATTATCTGAATGCTGCTGGTAGTGCCAAAAGAGCTGAATATGATCATCTGGTCGATGGTGCCGGTCAATATGTGTCACGCCCGGATGTTTGGACGTACTACGACCGAGCTGATCCCCCAGCACCTACGAATGCAATTAAGGCGGATTTAGTCGTTGGTCAAGGAAGCAGTGACATCACCATCGGTCCGGAACTTGGTTTCGGGTGGATGATGGGTGACCAACTGGATAACCAGATATTACTGATTAAAACCTGTTGGGGTGGCAAGAGCTTGGCAGTCGATTTCCGTCCTCCGAGTTCAGAAGGAACTGTCGGTTCCTATTACACTAAAATGATCAATATGATCGAGAGCGTGACCTCCAATCTATCGACCTATTTTCCGGGATACGATGGAAATGGATATGAGATTGCTGGCTTCGGATGGCACCAGGGCTGGAATGATTATATTGATCAGGCTAGAGTGGATGAATATGAAGCCAACCTGGCAAACCTTATCCGAGACGTTCGAGCGGATCTCGGTGTGCCGAATCTGCCATTTGTTGTTGCCGGTTCCGGCATGACGACTTCAGGCAGGATGTCGTCTAATAGCAAAGGCAATCAATTACAGGCCGCCCAGACAGCTCCTGCGAGTTATCCGGAATTTGCCGAAACCCGTAATCATTGGCGATCTCAGGCGGAGTCTCCCTGGGATGCTGGATACCATTGGTGCGGTAATTTTGAAAGTTATTACCGTGTGGGCACATCTATGGCCAAAGCGTTAATACCTTTGCTGAGCACAGATAGACCAAAGATCGTATCTCCGGCGTCAAATCCGGCGCCGTCTGCGACCGCTACTGCTGTTGCTGCCGGCAGAAGTTCGATCGACATGATGCCAGCGACCAGACTACCTATATCAAAGAGGTTAAGCAGGTAGGGATACTGTTAACATACGGAGATTTTATACTTCTAATGGTTTGTAAATGTTTAAATGGGAATCTCAGTAGACTTATATTGCTATTCTGTGGAGAATCAATTGAATACTATCCATTATCGTTTTTCTGTCTTTCGGTCTGACTAGTTGGGCGGAAATAACCGGTGATGAACTGGTGTTGATGAAAAACCGAATACATTTTTTAAAAGCAAAGACGGTATTGTTTACTCGGGGCTGAGCTTTGACAAAGTGATGCTTCAGGATGTGCTGTAAAAAAAATCTAAAGCCTGTTCGTAAGTGTGCAATGACTGAGGAATCTTCAGGTTGTCTGTCAGGCCAGTGAGCAACGGGCATACTATGCCTTGGGAATACCCCGCTCCAGCTATTGTTACGAAAGTATAGCGGACAGGCAGGGTATTTCCGGATTCGATTGCGGGATATTGAACTATCAAGATTTTTATTTTCCAAAGCAGTATTCTTGCAGATATATTCAATATCCCCAGCTTACGGTTTTGGGATTTTTTAGTCCTGAAAACAGGAAGCCGTGTGTCGGCGGTTCAGCAATCGAGTTCTACTTTTTACAGATAATCTCATCAATGTTCAAATATGTGTAGTATACTCGTTTCTTGTTTATCCAGATAGAGGCCTCTACTCTACAGGTTTGGCTTAAAGAACTATTTGGTAATCTCATTTTATAGCCACGACACGACGGGAAATTTCAGCCGTGACCACTATAAATATATCCTCTGGTTCTTGTTTCCAAAATGTGAAGTTATTAATTGAAAGTGTGGCATGATTGTTTGTCGATAGTTGTTATAATATAAAATATTGAGTAATAATCTATTTTGGACCTCCTTTTGGCAGATGCCTGTAGAGGTGGCAGTAATGGTTGGACTTCTTTCCACTGTTCTCCTGTTTATAGATTAGCCTTTATGGTAGAAGGCCCAAGGGGTTTACAGCAGGTTTGATCTCAGATAATATTGTATTTCATGTTCAGTTTTTTATTGCAGTCTATTGTACACATTATCGGAAAATAATTTCCGTAGAAAGAGGTATCCTTGAAAAATAACCTACTTAAAACAATCGTTTTATCCGTATGGGGTGTTGTGTTATTTTATTCTTCAGATACTCTATTTGTCGCGGGGGCTTCGACGACTGACTCTTACGATAACCTTAAACTGAACTTTTTTGATCTGCCGCTTTCTGAAAAGCTGACCGGTCCACTCTACTGGATTCAGGAGGAAGGTAACACTGAAGTCAAAGACGACGAATATGTCAATATCATGCTGGAAGGG
>JANQGW010000017.1 GCA_028282905.1 Sedimentisphaerales bacterium
ACATCGTTGGAGTTTTAGCGATGGTGATACGACGGCAGTGGATTCTGTTGGTTCTGCTGATGGTACGCTGGAAAATGGAGCCGTTATCAGCGGTAACGCAGTTCAACTCGATGGCACTGATGATTATGTGAATCTGCCGACTGATCTGATTGCTGGATTTAGCAGCGTAACTTTCGAAGGGTGGTTCACACACTCCTCGAATGGCGGCTGGACACGTCTGTTTGATTTTGGCGATACTAATTCATCAGGGAACGGCCGGTGGTATATCTTTATGACTCCCACGAGCGGAGTTGACGATGCACGTCTGGTGATTTCGGATACTGATCCCGGATGGGGAAATGAAGAAATTGCCGATACTTCGGCGATTCCCTATGATGTTTCGGTCTATGTTGCCTGTGTTTACGACGGCGATAGCAACTCCATGAGTCTTTACGTCGATGGGGAGTTAGCCGACTCGATTCCGGTTACGGTTCCTCTATCTTCCGTGCAGAATGTTTATAGTTATTTAGGGCGGTCACTATATCCCGATCCTTATCTGCTGGGCTCGATTGATGAGTTTCGGATCCATGATATACCATTGACCGGATTACAGGTGCAGCAGAATCATCTCTGGGGGCCGGATTCATACTATCTCACGGCGGCTGAGATATCTGAAACAGAAGGCGAAACGGTTCTTTATCAAAGCGATCCCAGCCAAACCGACAGTTATGCTATTGTCCTGACGCAGCAGCCAATAACTGACGTATCGATTACGCTTAGTCCCGCGGAGGGCCTGAGTGTTGGCAATGGTTCCGGTGCTGCTCGGGTGCTGACATTTACTACAACTAATTGGGACAGCCCGCAAACGGTTACCGTTGAGATTGCTGATCCGCAGGCAGCTTTTGGCACGACCGAGTTGATTACGCACACTCTCCAAAGCGATGATCCAGCCTACAAAGATGTTTTAGTCTCTGATGTTGTGGTGAAAATTTATGATAACCAGCTATGCGGCAAGTGGGGGTTTTTAGAAGCGGACTATAATTTAGATTGTGATATTAACCTGAATGATTTCGCTTTATTGGCGCAAGTATGGCTGGAGACAGAGGTTCCGCTTAATATTCAGGATATGACAAACGACTGGCTTTCCGATACCCAGTCATATGATGAAGATTTGTATTCTCGATCCATTCAGATATCTGATCAGCCGTTTTTTATGAATACCAGTAATATTCTGCATACGGTTGACGAAAAAGTCTATGGCCATTTTCTGGAACATATCTATCATTCCGCCAACGGCGGACTCTGGGGCGAATTAATCTGGAACCGCAGTTTTGAGTTAAGCGGAAGCGGCGGGGCAGCCTGGACGATCGAAAGCGGAGCGGAGGGTGATGAACTGGTACAATCCAGTTTCGCAACTGATGTTCACATGGGGTTCGGTGATCCGGCATGGGGTGATTACGAATTAACGCTGCAAGCCCAAAAAGACGCTGGCAGTGAAGGGTTTTTGATTGTTATACGTGCTCCAGACAGCGATAATTTCTATTGGCTCAACTTAGGCGGCTGGGACAACGACCAGCACGGCATTGAAAAAGAAATCAATGGAAGCCGCAATGGTAACCTTTTAGCCTCTTCACCCGGCAGCGTTATTGCCGGCCAGTGGTATGATATCACTGTACGCTGTAATGGCAATAATATTCAGGTCTGGCTCGATGAAGCTGATGACGTCGGTCCTGATCCTCTCCTTTTTGATTATACTGATACGGACAGTCCCTACTTGAGTGGTAATATTGGCGTGGGGACATGGTCCACTCAGGCGCGGTACCGCAATATCCAGGTGACCGATCTGTCCGGTTCAATCGTGCTGTATTCCGGTCTTCCGACAATTCCGGAAAATCCGTTTGATGTGGATTTCTGGACGCCTTTCGGTACAGGCACAGCGGTGATGAGTTCTGATGCGCTGAATGATAATTACAGCGTTGAAATAACTGGTGACGGCAGTACAACGGGATTACAGCAGGATAACTTTAAGTTTACTCAGCAGGCGTACCATGGTTCAATATGGATGAAGGGAGCGATGCAGGCGGGAATTCGAGTGGAACTGATGGAGGGTGAAACTTCATTAGGGAAAGCGGTACTGGCGGCACCAACAGAAAGCTGGGGCGAGTATCCTTTCTCGATTACCCCAAATGCTGCGACCGGTAACGGTTCACTTCGAATTACTCTGCTCGGTGGAGGAACGGTGACAATTGATCAAGTCAGCATGATGGCCCAGGATGCTATTGATACTGGCGGTTATCGTCCCGATTTGCTGCAAGCCATTGCAGAATTGCGTCCGCCGGTGATTCGTTGGCCAGGCGGTTGCTTTGCTTCGCTGTATCTGTGGAAAGACGCCATTGGACCTCAGCATATGCGCCGTCAATATCCCGCTTACATGTGGGATGATCAGGATACCAACTCCTATGGTACCGATGAGTTTCTGAAGATGTGCGAACAGATTGGCACTGAACCGTTGATTTGTATTAACTCCGGTGTCCTAGGCAGTGCCTGTGGAGCACCGGCGCAATGGAAATTATCGCCGGATTCGCAGGATAATTACATACAGGACGCCTTGGATTGGATGGAATACTGTAACGGCGATCCTAACACCACGACTTGGGGAGCAGTTCGTGCGGCGAACGGCCATCCGGAACCGTATAATGTTACATTCTGGGAAATCGACAATGAAACCTGGGGCGCAGGTTCATCAGCATACATTGCCAGGGTGCAGGCATTTGCCCCGGCCATGCAGGCCAAGGCTGCAGAGTTGGGCGTGCCGATTCAGCTTATCGCGGTTGGCGGTGGCGGGTTTGATCAGGTATGGAACCAAGCCATCCTTGACAACTGTGCCGAGCTGATCGATTATATCAGTGTTCACCATTATGAAAGCCCGGATAGCTTCAAATCCGGCCCTTCAAACTATGAAAACTATCTCATTGATCTTGCTAATCGTATTGCAAATTCAGCCAATCCAGATATGAAGATTTATAATTCGGAATGGAACGCCCAGAGTACCGACTGGCGGACAGGCCTGTTTGCAGGTGGAATATTGAATACCTATGAACGACAGGGGGATGTTTTTAAGATCGGAGGCCCTGCCCTTTTCTTGCGGCACACATCCGCATCCGGTTGGGATAACGCCTTTATTAACTTTGACCATACCGGCTGGTTTTCGGCCCCCAATTATGTTGTGATGAAATTGTGGTGGGATCACTACGCTCCAAACTTTGTGGAAACAACAGGGCAGGATACAGATATAAGTGTTTCTTCAGTGCTTTCGGAAAACGAAACAACATTACATATTCGCGTGGTGAATCCGGATCCGGATGCAAAGTCCGTCGCCTTTGAAATTGACAGTTCCTTTGTTGTCGAAACTGCTTATATGCATTATGTGGCTCCGGGGGATCTGTATGCTCGTAACACCCTGGCTGATCCGAATACTGTTCAAGTGGAAGCTAAGGTTGTGGGCTTTGATGGGCAGATGTTACGATTTCGCATGCCGGGGTATTCGGCGGGCGTGGTGACCGTTAAGGCAAGCGATCCAAATGACTATATTGCCTACTTGATGCCCTATTTTGGCCCGCAAGAAAAACTGTACTATGCTTATAGTTATGACGCGCGCAATTGGACAGCATTGAATGGCGGAAATCCGTTGCCATGGTCACCACAGTTTGTACGTGATCCATTCATCCAACGAGCCAATGGGAAATTCCACTTTGTTCATACAACCAGCTGGGGTGGGACGACGATCGGGCATTGGCAATCTGATGATCTAATTAATTGGACAGGTGGAGAAATCGAAGTTGTCGAGGCAGCTCAGCAGCGATGCTGGGCGCCGGAGTTTCATTACTTAGAATCTGAAGATCTTTTCTATGTGTACTGGGCCTCTGAGTATGACGGCCATAACACAATGCATTATCTTACAACATCCGATTGGACGAATATCAGCCCGGCTGATTCAACAGTTTATTACGATATTGGGATTCATGATATTGACCTGACGATTGTTGAGAACAATGGGCTGTACTACGCCTTTCACAAACCCGGCGATGTAGGGGATCTGATGGGCAACAGGTTGTCCATCTCAACAAATCTCGATCCGGCGATTGACTCGTTTTCAGATGATGGGCATGGAACCGTTGTTTTTACTGATGCATCCCAGCCCACTGAGGGGCCGGAAGTTGTCAGATTGATAGGAGAAGAAAAGTGGTACATCTACGCAGATCCGTTTAGTGCTCCATTGGAAGCGTGGAAAACTACCGATTTTGAAACCTATACCAAGATTGCCATCACTACACCGACCGATGCGAAACATTGCAGTGTTTTTCCTATCACACGGGGCGAGTTAAAACGTCTATTGGCGGAATACCCATGATGATCTAGTAACTTATATTAACCTAAACTGTGGACAGGGAGTTATTTTCGGTTGCCAAAAAATTGGCCTGCTCCCCGAAATTAGTACCACTTAAAGTGAGAGTATAATCTACGAATTTGGTATACTATTAACCTTAGATTTAGGAGATTATACTCATGAAGAAGCGTTTTAGTGGTTCTCGGATTGTATCTAAATTACGTCAGGCAGACAAGTTATTAGGTCAAGGCAAAACGGTCGAGGAAGTCTGCAAAGAGATCAATGTTACCGACGCAACTTATTATCGGTGACGTCAGAAGTACGGTGGCATGAGCCCGGATATGGTCAAGCAACTGCGGGCGGTTCAAAAGGAAAATGCCCAATTACGGAAACTGGTTGCTGATCAGGCATTGGATATTTCGATTTTGAAAGCAGCGGCTGAGGGAAACTTCTAGTCCCGCAGTACCCAGCGGTATCAGCCTAAGCTACCCGATATGCAGATGGGAATGTTTCACTGTGATCCCCTTGAATCAATATAGTCTCGGATGATTCGTTTTGAAGTCGCCTGAAACCCGATGAAACCACAAATATTGCCGTGATTATGGCTGTTCAAGAGAAAGAAAATCTGCCACTGCCTGTGATCAAAGACACCAACCATTGGTCGAAATCTTCAAATTAATTTATTGACGCAAATAGCGGCCGGCCCTGCCGGTAAGCGCCAGATAGTGATCTGACGGCAGACCTTCATGGGTTACAAAATCGCCAACCGGAGGGTGATTGGTGCACTTGAAATCGGAGAAATCGCCCTGAAATGTTTAAAACAGACAATTGAATGTCGCCAAAGAAATCCGATCTTTCTTGAACAATTCTTTGATTTTTATCATTACTTCCTTTATCTGGCTACTCTTTATTTATAGATAGCTCGCTTTTTTTGACTCAGTTCAAGTTAACAGGCTGAACTTATGACTTGAACATTCAATAGCGGAGGGCTTAAAGTGGTCGAAGACGTTTTTGAGGATGTTCGGACATATTATGTCTTTGGGCTTGCAGGTGAATTATATGCATTGGATACACGCGTAATTAAGGGGGTAAAGACTGGATATAAACTCCACACTCAACTGATCCACAATCAACCATCTTTTGTCGTTGGAATGCTGGAA
>JANQGW010000113.1 GCA_028282905.1 Sedimentisphaerales bacterium
ATTCAGCGACAGCGCATTATTGGGCTGGTCACCCGCACGGTAGGTAATGGGTGTGCCGGGAGCGAGACCGAGATCGTCGGCGGCTTGAGCAGTCAGTTCGCTCTGAACTGAAAAGGTCGGCACCAGCGGCGACAGTAAGACCGGGTCAATATCGTAATGCTTGAGCACCTTATCTGAGAGGCTCTTTCGCTTAAAATCCCAAAAGATGCCTTCGGAAAGACCTGATATCGTAGTGTTGATTTGGCCGGACATTTTCATGGCGATAAAGTCACCCGGCAGCATCGCTTTGTGGATTTTTGTGTAAATATCCGGTTCATTTTCACGTACCCAGCGGAGTTTGGAGGCGGTGAAATTGCCTGGAGAATTGAGGCAATGCGACAAACAGGTGTCCGAGCCAATATCTTCAAAAGCCTTTTGGCCGATTTCTACCGCCCTGCTGTCACACCAGATAATCGACGGCCTTAAAACCTGTTGATTCGCATCGACCAATACCAGTCCGTGCATCTGGTAGGAAATGCCGATGGCTTTGATATCGGCAGGACTCACGCCGGAATCAGCCAAGACCTTTTGCGTAGCCAGCTTAACGTTTTCCCACCAGTTATTCGGATTTTGTTCGGCCCAACCGCTTTTGGGAGCTGTGATGGGCATTTCTTTTTCCGGGGATATTGCGGCAGCAACCGTGTTACCGGTCTGCGCATCCAATAGCGAAGCTTTAATCGATGAGGTGCCGCAATCGTATCCTAATAGGTACATATCATTCTCCAGTTAATTCTGATTCTATTATAGTGAAAAATTTCTTGTACGAAATGCCACTTTCCGTTAAAATATCACCAGTTTACGCATGAGATATCTATGAAAAAAGTTTTGATGATTGTCGATACATCCCGGCTGACAGGTCGGGATTTGCTGAGCGGCGCCGAGCGTTATATCTCCAGCTTTGCCAGGTGGGAGGTTGCTACCTTAGCACCCAATTATCTGAAAGAGGATTTTTCCCGGGAACTGCGGGGGCTGAATCTTCGGCAGTTTGACGGTTTTTTTGTGTGCTATACAGAGAATATTTCGCCGATTCTCAAAACACGTAAGCCCAAAATTATTCACCATACGCCTCGAGAAATGCTTGACAATACGAGCCGAATCGTGACCCACTCAGCGCATATCGGACAACAGGCGGCCAAGTACTTTCTCTCATTAGGCTTTAAGAATTTTGCCTATTGCGGATTTGAAGATATTTACTGGTCACAGCAGCGGCACCGGAGTTTCTGTGAGATGCTAATGCAGAATGGAATTGGAGCTATACAGTCTTTTGTTGATACGCCAGACAGAACCAAAAGTACTCACCAGAAAAAGCTGACGGCGTGGCTAAAGGAATTGCCGAAGCCGGTTTGTGTGTTTGCCTGCAACGATGACCGGGCGATTTATATTCTGGAGGCCTGCAAGGCGGCCGGCATTAATATCCCTGAAGAAGTCGCGGTATTGGGCGTCGATAATGACGAGTTGGTCTGCAATCTTTCGTCACCGCCGCTGTCGAGCATGGCATTGAATTTTGAAAACGCAGGATTTCAGGCGGCCCGACACCTGGACCGTTTGATGGACGGTGAAGGCGAAAATGCAACTCTTAAAGTAGAGCCGACTGAAATTATAACGCGAAAATCTACTGATATATTTGCGGTTGAGGATAAAGAGCTTATCGCGGCGATGGTGTATATCCGAAACAACTATCACCGCCCTGTTCAAGTCGCCGATGTGGTGCGGGCGACATCCATTTCACGACGAGAACTGGAATACCGGTTTAAATCCGAATTCAAAAAAACGATCAAAGATGAACTGAACCGGCTGCGGGTTGAGCATATCAAAAAACAATTGCTTCACAGCCGGGAACCAATTTATCACATCGCCAATCAACTTGAATTCACTGACCCCGAGCACTTTTCTCGTTATTTTACAAATCTGACAGGCATCAGCCCTTCCGCTTTTCGACGGCAACAAAGTGAATAATTTCACTATCTACTTTGATATGAAGCACTGATTCTTGCCAAAAACACAAAAAAAAGATATTGCTTGTGCTTTAATATGGAATTGTACGGGTAATCTCAAGCGAGCGCTTGCATATCCCCTACTTTTCTGGTATAAATCCGCTCTGCTATGGAAAAAGACATTATTATTGGGATTATTATGGCCGCGGGTGCTTTGTCGGCGGTGATTACAATGACGCTTCTGTCGCGGACTTCGATTGAGCGAATTGCGTCGAACGGTTGCCGGACTGCGCGCCAAACGCTGAAGGAAAAGACCAATGGCAAGTAATCCCGAGTCTTCGTCCAATCCGACACCAGAATTGTCACGCGAGTTGTCACTGTTCCACATCACCATGATGGGACTTGGTATGATGATTGGTGCCGGTGTTTTTATTGGCATCGGAGTTTCCATCGGTGAAGCCGGTCCCGGCGGTGTGGTTCTGACGTTTGCCCTTAATGGCCTGCTGGCGATGCTAACGGCCATGAGTTTTGCCGAACTTAGCTCAGCGATCCCCCGTGCAGGCGGCGCCTATAACTTTGCCCGCATCGGTTTTGGCCGAGGCACAAGTTTTCTGGCCGGATGGATGGAATGGTTTGCCTCTACCGCGGCCGGCAGTCTCTACGCATTAACCTTTGCCGAATACACCGTTCGCTTTGCCGTCCTGATGGGATGGATTGACGGGGCCTTCAAAATCGCAGGACTGGATATCATTAAGATTGTCGCCGTCATCACCGCCCTCTTATTTATTTATATCAACTTTCGGGGCTCGTCCGAAACAGGCAAGATCGGCGCGATTATCACGATGGGTCAAATGTTGTTTGTTGTCACCATCGGTATTGTCGGGGTGATTGCTGTCGTTAGAGATCCGTCACGACTCGATAATTTTTCCACTTTTATGCCGAATGGCTGGCTGAAGCTGTTGGCAACGATGGGATTTACCTTTGTCGCTTTTGAAGGTTTTGAAGTAATCGCTCAGGCCGGCGATGAGGCGATTGAACCACGCCGAAATCTGCCTAAGGCCATGATCTATTCGGTCTGTATCGTGACATTAATCTATATTCTTGTTTCCTTTGCAACGGTTGTTTCAGTGAAGGTCGGCACTCAAGGGGTCGATGATGTTGCGTGGAGATGGATTGGTAGTTTTGGTAAAACAGGTTTTGGAGCCGCAGTGTCACGCCTGATGCCTTATAAGAATATCGGCAACTTTGTCCTGACGCTGGCGGTGATTTTCTCGTCCACGTCGGCCCTGAATGCAACCATCTACTCGGCAACACGCGCCTCCTATGCGTTGGGTCGGGACAGTATGCTGCCAAAGTTTTTTGCCTTAATTCACAAAACTACCAATACTCCTTACGGGGCACTGATCGCCACCAGCGCGATTGTTTTGTTTATTACCACGATGCTGCCAACAGAAGATGTCGCCTCCAGCGCCAGCATTATGTTCATGTTTCTGTTTTTCATGGTGAATCTCTGTGTGATTAAAATTCGCCGGTCGATGGCGGATGAACTGACGTATGGTTTTCTGATGCCGCTGTTTCCGCTGTTCCCGATATTGGCGATTATCTGCCAGATTATTTTAGCTGTCTGGCTGGTCCATATGAGTTTGATTGCATGGATTGTCGCCCCCATCTGGATTCTGTCCGGTGTGGGTATTTACTGGGCCTATTCTCGTTCACGGGCCACGACGACCGAGGATGAGATTCTGGTGCTGGAAGAGCAAAGACACCATGCAGAGCCGGTTGAGGGTAAGTATCCGATTATGGTGGCCGTGGCGAATCCTGATAACGCCGGGCAGTTGATCCAAAGCACGTATCGGCTGTGCGGAGCCAAGGATGCACACCTGGAACTAATTCACATGGTACAGGTGCCCGATCAGGTCTCGCTGCATGATGCGGAAAAATACACGCACACCGGCAAGGAAGGCCTGTTTGAAGTGATGCTGTCGCTGTCGTTGCATTTTCCGATCAGCACGACGATTCGCTATTGCCGGAATGTCGCCCGCGGGATAGTCTCTGCGATTCGTGAGAAAAAGACCAAAATGCTGGTACTCGGCTGGCACGGTGAGAAACACCATACCATCTTTAATCTGGGATCAAAGATTGACCCGATTATTGAACAGTCGCCCTGCAATGTCGTCGTTCTGAAAGACTGCGGCGGCAATAAGACCTTCAAAAAAGCCCTGGTTCCGATTGCCGGCGGCCCGAACGGTGCATTGGCTCTGGAGATTGCTTCGATTCTGACACGTCATGACGAGGGTACGGTGACGGCGTTGAGTGTGGATACCGGCCGCGGCAGTGTTAACTTTGAGCAATTCCTGGATACGAACGGGAAAAAGTTTGATATCGACCGTAAAACCCTCAAAACAAAAACTGTGCAGGCCAAGTCGGTTGTCAAGGCCATTTTAAAAGAGGCCAAAGACTACGACCTGGTCGTGCTGGGCACAACGGAAAAACCGATTCTGGCACAAATGGGACGCATGTCACTGCCGGAAAAGATTGCCTGCCGGACTCCCAAACCGGTCGTCATGGTCAAAAGCGATGCCGGTGTCCGCTCATGGATACGAAAATGGGTGTAAGCCTCACAGAGGCGATTGTCAGGCGGGTGAGCAATCGGCAGGACTGCAGTTTCCCTTATTTACCCAACTGCGAGGGAAGTGCGGACAGTCATAACATGCAAATAGTAGTTAATCTTTCTGTTCCGGCTGCGTCTTTGACTCTTTCAATTTCATAGACTGACTACAGCAGACGATGTTACATGTACATGTTGAGTCACAGTCCCTGGTGACCTTCAGTTCGACGCCGCACTGATCGCAATACAATATCTGATCAACCTTTACAGATTCCATAATGGACCTCCGTATAATATAAAGATACAGTTTTCTCCGTTCAGGTTTAAATATTGTACCAAAATCTATGCAAGTTTACAATAGCGACATAGGAAATATGAACATCCATAAACAAGCTCGGATTTCTCTATTCCTGAACAGGCGATAAGGTGTTGGCATCACGAAAAATTTGCCAGCGACCATCACGTTTATGCAAAATTGAAAGTGATGAACCTGCCATTTTTGTAGCCGAGTTTCCATTTTTGGGAGTCATGACCAAGCTTGTCTCTGTCCAAAGATAAGCATAGTCGCCAAACAACTTCAACTCTCGAATTTTGCTGTTGATATCAAACGTAAAGGGAGATTCTTCAGGTGATACTCCTGCAGCCGCCTGAGCAAAAGAGGCCTTATCCATTTCACTGGCTCCAGGCACAAAAAACAGGGCATCATCAGCAATGCAATGGTAAGCCAAGTCAAGGTTTCCTTCAGTCGTCGCCGTTAGCCAGCTGTCAAATAAATCTCGAATTTCCTGCTCATCACTATTCAGTTGACCTCCAGATTCTAAAGCGCAACCAGCAACAGAAAACAAAAATCCCAATAATACAATACGGACTAACATCACTCACCTGGTTTAACCTGTCATTTCCATCCAGCAGGACGGGAAAATTAACTTTTTCGCACAACTTTTATGATTTTAAGAAAATCTATGTGAACTTTCAAGATGAAGTTTTTTACATCTTATCTATCAGTTAAAGAATTTCTATTTGCTTGACTGATAAAAGGCACATTCCCCTGATTTCAACGATCCTCCCACTCACATACAACTCACTTGTAAATAATAAGGAACACATCTGACTCTTTTGAGGGGTAATTTAATGCAGTGATTAAAAAGAAAAAGTCTTGTAGGAATTGTTCCTACAAGACTTTGAATTAGTGGGCGATGAGGGCCTCGAACTTTTCCGCATAACAACTGAGTTTATAAGCACTTACGAGAAACACCCAAATTAAAGGTGGCCTGGATCGTGGCCTGATTGTATTCAAATGGCTGATTTAGCCACCCTATTGGTGAAAATTATCGACAGGTGGGATTCTCTACCGGAGCATATCAAAGGGTTAATTGTTGCATTAGTTGAAACTCATATATGCTGTTGAGGCAGCATATGAAGAGTCATTTTTTAGATTTTGATTTCTCTCCTTATCCCTCATATCATCGCTAATTATTTTAAATATATCGTATATTTATTGGTATTCAAATTGAACCACAAAAAAACACAAGTGTCTTCCAAGTAAAAAGTTATGTTTAAAAAAGCATGTCGTATATTTTAACATCTTTGATACCCATAAAAACTCGTAGAAAATTGACGATACAAACAGCAATTTTGCTCGTTCCCCCAAAGCCTCCTCAGAAGCTAAGTGTATGTTTTATCCTTCAATTTAGCACCGAATATTTTTTTAATCTATTACCCATTTATTACCCATCTATTTGGGACCACAGAATGACATAAATTCCTTTCAGGAAAAAAGTTATGCACAAAATTGCATGTTACCTATTTTAATCCTTTTGATACCCATAAAAACATGTAGAAAATTGATGATACAAACAGCATTTTACACCGCCGTTTACACAAAGCCTCTTCAGAAGCTAAACATTGTATCAGGAAGGTCATTAGGTGTATGTCTGAATTTCAATCTTGTACTGATTCTCTGAGAGGCCTTCAGTTTGCCTTTGATACAGTCGTGAAGATTGTATGCATCGCAAATCTCACCAGTATTGACACTATGAATGCGGAGCGGCATGGCCATATCATCTTCTTTGTCAGGCCCCAAGCCTTTTCCGCTAATACGCCGTGCCCAATGGCGGAGATATGTTTTGGTAACATCATTCAGTTCCCCCAGAGTGATTGACCAGTACAGATTCGGGTATCGCCTGAGCCGTATCCAACCTTTTTTCACAAGAGCAATGATGATCTCTTCTCTGGCCTGCTTTTCTGAGCCAATCGGCTCATTATGTTTTCGGTATATGGCCTCAATCTTCCCTCTTGAGAATCCAAACTTGGCGGGATGCCTGATAACCGTATTGATATGATTGACATTGACTGGAACAATGTACCCATCAGGATGTATCCAAAAAGCCGGTGTGCTCATTCTCCGAAAATGCTCCGCTTTATTGTTCGTAACTCTTCTGTAAATTCCTCGACCTTCTTAAGAATATATGGATGGCATTTCGATGTCGGCGTGGCCTCTCCGCACTCCCACAATTCCTGAAAATAGCCTATATACCACTCATACTGGTGGCCAAGAACATTGTATTTTGCAAGCAATTCACGAAGCCGGGGAAGACCATACTGGATTACCCATTGAGGTACCGCACAGCAGTTTGGTCGCATTCCCTGAATAGGACCAATAGACCGATGTGTCAAGCCGGGATATTCAGTTTCCGTTACTTGATGCTTATTCTTCTTGCTATTCGTTTCATGTTGCTTGTGTAATTGATGGGCATGGGCACGAATCAAGCGGGGTATCCTCTCCATACTGCGAAGTTCATCGAGGATACTGCTGCGGATTCGTGGCACAGCAAACCTCTCGAAAGTAATGTCATCGTCTGGGTCGAAAGTTTCAACAGAGTCTATCAGTCCGAAAAGCCCCGCTTGAACAAGGTCATCCAATGTAACTGAATGGCCGGGGACAGCTTTTTCGGAAAAGAGTACAAACACACGGTCGGCAGTGTATTTCACCAGATACAAATAATGCTCCATAAGAACATTTCGACAATGCTCATCGCCAGAATCCTGATACTCATGCCAAAGCCATTTGATATATTGGTCCTGATTCATGTTTTCAATCCGACTTGTTTTGGAATGTAATGAGTAAACCTGTCATCAAAGCTAATACAATAATCCACTGTGTTAATAATCGGGTAAAGTCTATGACTGTAAGTGAACGAACATTAGGCACTATAAAATCATAGCCTCGAAATGCCTTGCTACTCTCCAACTGTACCATCATAGGCGGAAAAATTCCCATCAGAACGATGGCTATTATCCCTGCCCATACTACAAATAACTGCTTTTTATTCATTTTCATATTTGCTTCTTCCTCCTTATTGCCAGACAGCCCAAAGCCATCAGCAACAATGTGTAAGGTTCCGGGACAGGTGTGAGCAAATAGCCATGTCTGTAACCATCGGGATTGATTCCCCAGCCAACAATCCATCCATCATCATTAACTCCACGTGCCGTTTCAAGATACCAGTCTAAGTCGGGAGCGATAACAGAATTAAGGTCGATATTATTTCCTTGGCCGGTGGGGTCAAACAGACATGCGTGCCACCGATGCTCTTCTGTATAAGCCCGCCCCACAATAATCCCGCTATCGTTAATTGCTAATGCTTCACTTTCATCACCGCCAAGCGTCCCTAAATCAATATTTCCGCTATTCAAGTCGAATAAGCAGGCTCGATAATAATTGGCACCGGCTCTGTAGATTGTAGCAGAACCCACAATAGCACCGTTATTGTTAATTGAATAGGCATAGCTTGTTCCACCAACTTGGCTTAAGCCGCCAAGATTGATATTGTTTCCTTGTCCAGACGAATCAAATAAGCAGGCTTTTGTACTAAGATCAGAAACATGGGAAACGCCAACAATTTGACCTGAATCATTAATCCCATAAGCCTCACTCCATTCCCCACCGAGAGTTCCGAGGTCTGTAATGTCACCTCCTGATATGTCATACAGCCAAGCACGATTGTTATTTCTGCCAACAACTTGTCCATTGTTATTGATGCACCAAGCAGCCTGACCACCCAAATCAATATTCGCCCCGCTTCCAGAACTATCATACAAAAGAGAGCGACTGTGCGACAAAGGGGAGCCAGCTCCCCCTACAATTTGACTCGTATCATTTATCGAAGATGCCCCACTTTGCGAATATCCCGTAGTGGTTCCTAATTCAACATTTTCACCCGATAGACTAAATAGACATGCAGTTGGATTATTGTTTTCATTAGACGCATATCCGACAATCTGGCCAGAGTTATTAACGGAATATGCACGGCTTTGACTTGACCAACTGCTGAGTGTTCCAAGGTCAGTAATTTCATACAAGATTTCTGAATGAATAAAGCTGGAAACGAACAGAAACATACACAGTCGGAACATTCGGAATACTTTCATTTTCTTCACCTCCAAGATTCTCCGCATTTAGCCCATTAAAAAAGGGCACCGCTACAACACGCCCCACTGAGGCCCGGCAAGGCCATGAGAGAACATGGAGAGCAGCACCCCGTATCGAGGCACTGACTACAACACGTTTCTCTCAATGTGAAATTTGCCGGTTTCAGTGAGAACGCACTTAGTCCAGTGGACTTACATATTAAATTGTCGAAATATATTGTAGGGCAATCCTCCTGTATAAATCAAGCCAAAAGAAGACAGACGTTGCCAAAACACCCCAAATTCAGTATAATTACGGGCATGAGGTTCCGCTAATCCAATGAAAGACAGGAAGACAATGGTTGATTTTCATGAAATACACAAGGGCGTAAAAGAAGAAGGGAAGAGTGGCATAAAACGAAAGTCATACAAGCGACCCTGTTATGCAAAAGAGCATTGCATTAGTGCACGCCCAAACTATGGTAACTTGCTTTACCCTGTCTGCCCTGTTTTGCGGGAAATGTGGAAAGATTATCCACAGAATAATATATCAGAGATCATATCAACAGGATTGCCATTGTTGGATGCAGTAAATAGAATCCACACTGTTTTTAATAATCTGTCAGAATTGAAACCAAACTCTGATACAATCATCTTGTGTGCACACAAGAGAAATTCTTATGAAAAGAAAAATTTCTTGACTGAATTGTTGAATCCTATTCTTGATGATATGATAGCATTACCTGAAAAGTTGAAAAATACTTTTCCCAGCACTGCCCCAAAACTGGAAAAACTCATAAATAATTTCATGGCGGTTATAGATTCATATACCATACATAGTCAATGTGATCTATACCTCCTTCCCCCAAGTTACTACGGCTGTGATATATTTCTTTTTGATGCATGGAGAAAGCAGCTTACGGAATCACAGCCAAAAGGTATCGTTGATTATGGGGGAGCTAACCAAGAACCTGATGATTTGGTACGAATAACCAAAAGAGCGTTAACTTGTACTTTTCCTGTCGATGCCATACTGACAAGTAAACCAATTTACAAAGAGCTTGAGGAGATTGCTAAACACTTGGATAGGGAGAAAAGCGGGTATCCGAGAATAAGAGAAATTAATACGGCTATTGATCTTTTAACATTTATGCAACGATATTGTGTATCTGACGAATCAATAGATTTGAAAAGCAAAAGAGAAATGCTCCAGAAATCTAAAAAAATACAACTTCCCGAATTGGCAAGGGATTATATTAAGGGGAGTAAAAACATCTATTGGGCCAATGATTTAATCAAAGATTGGAACAACTATTGTATTCATCATCCAACATTACCACCACTTGACATGAAAAAAGTACGGATAAGTACGGATTAGCAAGGATTAGTAAGAACCGGCACTTTTTTTTCACTTTCACGCTGATATTCTAAAATCCAATAAAATTTCAATGTTTTTTTTGGAGAATAGAAATGTCAGAAAACCATCATTCACACAACGAAAAATTACTTAACGCATCTGATGTTGGGGAGCTGTTGAATTGCAGCAAGCGGTCTGTTTGCAGGTATGCTGCCGCCTCTCGTATTCCCTCTCCTATTCAGTTGTCAGGATCAAAAAAATGGAAACTCTCAGACATCAGCTTATTTCTTGAGTGTAATTGTGATATGGCTGAGTATCAAACTCGGAAGGAGGCCGAAAATGTCAGCTAAAAAACAAAGGGCCGTTGCAACGGCCCCAAAACAACTACTTCACAGAAAATCATATACCAAATCCTCTGGTTCGTCAAGGGCAGATCGTATCCAAGAACATCTGACGAATATGCCACGGCAATATCGAAATGTTTACAGCATAGCAATGAGCGGTCAAAGTTTACGGGCAGCGGTAAACAGCCAGTGCATCGAGTGTATGGGTTATTCATTGAGTCAAGTCAAGGAATGCTGCTCGCCACAGTGCCCTCTTTTCCTCTATCGTCCATTGAACGGTGTCTCCTACGGCGTATCTGGCATGGGCCAGAACCGCACAGAAACCACGAAAAAGGATTGAGGGGTAGTCTGGTATGGCTCAGGAAGATCGCCGCTATATCAATAAGCCTATTGGCGTCATTCAAAATAAAATATTGACACCGATAGAGCAGGATTATCTCTGTTTGATTGCGAGTTTGGAAAAGAAGGAAGGGTGTACCGCAAGCAACAAATGGTTCGCAGGGTATTTTGATGTTAAGCGTCAAACAGCACAGGAACACATCGGAAATCTGAAGAAAAAAGGCTTCATTGATACTTCTGAGAAAAAGAAAGGCGGCAAAACAGAAAAAAGGACTATTTGGATTATTGATTCTTATAGCAGGGAAGTCCTGCTAATGGATAGCAGGAAAAGCCAGTCAGGATTGGCAGGAAATTCGGAAAAGGATAGCAGGAAAACCCCTACCCATAAAATAAATGAAAATAAATATAAAACAAACAGCGGCCCGCCTTTGCCTGCTGAGGGGCAGGCAGGCCGCTTGATAGAAAACCCGGAACAAGTTATCGCCGAAAATCTCAAGAAAATCGGCAAGAAGCCACGGGGTAAATTGAAGCCAGAGGAACAATGTCAGCAAGACAAGAAAGCTCAGATTAAAGCCCTTTTGGAAGACGAAAAAACGAAATCAACATAAGGACAAAGAAAATGAATAGATTATTGAAAACGAAAGATGCAGCAAAGTATCTCTGTATGAGTGAAAAGACATTGTGGAATCTTACCAATGCCGGACAGGTACGAGCAGTTCGTATGGGACGGTTGGTGCGATATGACCCAGACGATCTCGATGCGTTCATTGAACAATGTAAAACGGAAATATCGCAAAAACCTCAAATCGATACTTGACTATTAAGCAAGTAATGTTTATTATGAAAAGTATGATTGCAAAACAAATCACAAAAGCGATTAAGAAATCCGGCTTGAGTCGGTATCAAATCCACAAGGACACCGGGATTGACCAAGCTGTTTTATCCAGACTTGTCAATCAGGGAATCTGCTCGTATAAATTAGCGGACCAGCTTTGTGAGTATCTGGGGCTGGAATTAAGGCCTAAACAGTCCAAACGAAAGTGAGGGTCATCATGGCAAGTGTTGAAAAGCGTAAAGACGGCTGCAAAGTTACCTATCGGATTCGACTGAGCGAGGGCGAACATCCCGACCGGCCCCGTATTGGTTTGGGTGCGGTGACGAAGAAAGAGGCTTTGTCTGTCCGTGGGTTTATCGAAAATCTGGTATCGTATTGTAACACCGGTAAAGAACTCAAGCCCGCAACACAAGACTGGCTAAATAGAATCCGCCCTTCTGTCCGCAAGCGTTTAGAATCGCTGGGTTTGGTTGAACCTACCGCAGACGGCACAGAACCCTTTACCGTCGATACATGGTGTAAACACTATATCGCCATGCGGGAAAATGATGGCCAGACCAAAGCCGATACTGTCCGAAAGCTGGAAAATGTGGGCCGCAGACTATCACTGTTCTTCAAAGGTATCCCGCTGGAATCGGTTACAAAACTTGATGCCAAAAACTTTCGAGCGTCCCTATCCAGCAAATACGAACTGTCCGAAGCCACTGTCCGAAAGCATATCGCTATCAGCCGTCAATTTTTCAATGCGGCCATTGAAGCCCGCCTGATTGATGAAAATCCGTTTAGAGGCCAGCCTGTAACTGTACAGGCCAACAAGAGCAGATTCTATTTTATTACACCAGAGGAGGCCCAGAGCGTTCTTGAGGCTTGTCCGGATTCACAGTGGCGGCTGATCTTTGGATTATCACGGTTTGGCGGCCTGCGGTGCCCCAGTGAAGTTCTGCGGCTGAAATGGGAAGATGTTGACTTCGTAAATAATCAATTCACTGTCCATGCCAGCAAAACCGAGCATCACACAGACGGTGGAATCCGGGTCGTCCCAATGTTCCCAGAATTGAAACCACTATTTCAGGAAGTATTTGACCAAGCTGAAACCGGAGATATTTATTGCATCACTCAATACAGGATGAAAAATGTCAATTTGAGGACTCGCCTCAAGCGGATTATAAAAAATGCGGGATTGAAACCGTGGCCGAAATTGTTCCAAAACCTACGTTCAAGCAGGGAAACTGAACTTTTCAAATTGACTGGCGGTAATATCAAGGCCGTTTGCGAATGGATTGGCAACAGCCCGGAAGTAGCAATGCAGCACTATGCACAAGTTACCGAAGCAGACCGAAAGCAAGCCGCAGAGTTAGCCGTACTAAATTCCGCTGAAAAAGTCCTGAAAAACGGGGGGACGAGAGGTGGCCAACCTATGACGGAAACGCCGGAAATCGGTAGTAAGGAGTCGCAAGAGGAAAAAAGGCGACTAATTCAGAAGTGTTTGAAAGACATGAACTTAGATACCATTTCCAAAACTTACGATTTCTTGCAAGCCCTTATAAATAAAGGACTAATGGGCGATGAGGGATTCGAACCCGCGACCCGCTGATTAAGAGTCAGCTGCTCTACCAACTGAGCTAATCGCCCTATGTTATTTAACAGCAATGGGTTACATCGCCGTTATTTACATGTCGTCATCTTGTAACCATACACGAAATCAATTCGTATTGAGGCCACAAATAAAAAAAGCCGGAATACCCGTTCCGACAAATTCGGGGTTAATTTACACTCTGATAGCGTATATTGCAAGAAAATTAAGGGTAAAATTTTCTTTTTTAATCATTATCAGTAACAATCACTTCAAGGCTATTTGGGGCTGGAACATGATGGCACAGCCCCATTCCCAACCCAATAATGCAATCAGGGCATTTTGTAACCCATATCTCAACTTCTGCGAAAACGATCCGCAATGAAAACCGATTAAAATTCAAACAGAATTTTCGCTTTATACTGCCCCTTAGCTTGATTCAGTTGGCTCATTGGGCCCATTTCTGACGTTTTTTTGAATTTGGTACCTATCGCACTGATGCCGTGCATGAATGAAATGCCACCGTCCGGATTTTTCACCTGAGCTTTGCTCTTGCTGTTGCCATGATAAAATTTACCAACCCTGAGAAAAACATCCGGGCTGAACAACTTTATGCCGACTTTCCCGGTTTTGAGTTTCACATCGGCCCAGAAAACATCCTTGTAGTATCCGCCGAACTCGGGACCGGTCCAGCACTGGCCGGCGATGGCCTGATTATATTCACGATGCCAGACATTCATCCAGCCGCCTTTCATGCGGTTTTTCCAAACCCGGAAAGGCCCCTGCCCCAGCCAGCTCATCGATTTAAACGCCTCTTCCGGGCAATCAAAGCTGATACCATAATAATCGTATTGCCCTTCTATGCTAAAGCTGTAATCCAGCTCAAGTTTTCCATCCGGCTTAACAGTCCATCTGAAATGGTCCAAACCGTTTGCGTTCTTCGAATCTAATACAAAATTATCATTGAGCTTCCAAGTCACCGTAGAATTGTCCTGATGATTTACCTGCGGGGCACTTATCAACCGGGGACCATTGTTAAACGCAATTGTTTTCCCTCTTCGTGAAATATTAATTAAGAGGCCGCTGTCTTTGTCAAAATCGTACTGAAAAGCATACCCCGAAACAGAGATAATCTCATTTTTCACCGTAAACCGCAGCGGTTCGCCACTATCAACGGATTCGGCGAGAACCGCGTTACGGTCCTTATTCATCCGGCTCCATTTCCAGATATGCCGCCCGTCAACATCATACGCGTCAAGGTAAAATACATCACAGTCTTTCCAGTTATCCGGTAAATCGACTTTGAGACTCCCCTTTTGCCTCGGCTGAATACTGACAACTGTCGCGTCTCCGGCATACTGAACATTCTGTCCCTGCTTGTCGAAATTAACCAACTGCCATTTGAATTTCAATTGGTTCAAATTTGTGAAGTGATATTCATTCTTTACTTCAATTGTTCCGTCAAACTCTTCATCGAACTGTTGTTCACCGATCTGAACGGGCGACCAGATTTCCTTGATGGTATAATAGCTTCCCTCTTTCTCATGATACGGTCCAACAATGCCGTCGGGTGCCCTTGAGCCGTGGGTATCAATTATTCCCTCTTTATCGGTGCGAATCACCCCCTCGTCCGCCATGACCCACAAAAACCCGCCGACACCCATTTTCGACGCTCGCGTCGCAGTCCAATAATCCTCCAGTCCCGCACCGTGGCCGCCGTCATAGAGGCCATGCAGGAATTCCGTCGGCATAAACAAGCGGTCAGCAGCCAGTTTCTTCACCGTGCTGTCGTAGGATTCATAATGATCCGTATCCACTCCATCATGGTAGTCCCATGGATGCAGGACCTTCCGTTTTTGTAAGTCATATTTAGCAAACTCTTCATCGAGATCATGATTCCA
The DNA here is from genome assembly GCA_028282905.1 of Sedimentisphaerales bacterium. Taxonomy (GTDB): domain Bacteria; phylum Planctomycetota; class Phycisphaerae; order Sedimentisphaerales; family Anaerohalosphaeraceae; genus 4572-13. The sequence continues at coordinate 15,341 of JANQGW010000113.1, forward strand.
GCCGCCCTCATTGGCATTGTCCCAAAATAAAATCGACGGATGGTTCACATCACGTTTGAGCATTTCAGCCACAAGTTTTTTTCCTACCTCCGTCGCATACGAAGGTTTCTGCCAGCCGGCCAGTTCATCCAGAACATACAGGCCCAATTCATCGCAGGCCTCCAGAAACATTTTGTCCGGAGGATAGTGACTCATGCGAACCGCATTCATGTTCATAGCCTTTATCAACCGAGCATCATCATAACATTCCTGCCGGCTAAGACATCGACCTGAATCCGGCCGGAAACTGTGGCGGTTGACACCTTTGAGTACAATTTTGCGGCCATTGAGATACAGCCCGTCTGATTCGCGCACCTCAAATGTCCGAAAACCAAATCGCTCTGTGCATCGATGAATGATCTGATCGCCTTCACAGAGTTCCAGTCTCACTTTGTATAGTTCCGGAGTTTCCGCCGTCCATTGTTTTATGTTTTCGACTTTTGTTTGAAGCAAAATTTCATGGCCCATAATTTCCGCCACAAATACAGAGCCAACCGGGTTATCTTCAGAGTCAACAATCTGCCCCTTGAGCTTGTTGGCGTTTTGTAATTTATTGGTGTAAACCGCCACAGAAAACTTTCCATCCGCCCGCGCGTCAATCGAGGTCCAATCAATATATTCCTGTGGGTTTACTTCCAGGTACACCCCGCGGTAGATGCCGCCAAAGACCCAATAGTCCGCTTTCCGCTCTGCTTTTTCAACAGAATCGCTTGAGGAGACTTTGCTGACCGTCACTTCCAGAACATTTTGTCCGGGCAAGATTAAATCCGTAATATCATATTTAAATTCATAAAACCCTCCCTGATGAACCGGACCGGCGGACTTTCCGTTGATAAACACCTTGGTGTCAGTCATCACACCTTGGAATACAATACGGACTTTCTTTGCCTTCCAGGATTCAGGGGCATGGAACGTGGTTTTATATTTCCCCTGCTCATTCGCTTTGTCGTTGTCATGCCCATAGTTATAGGCCCCAAAGCCCTGCAGTTCCCAGTTGGAGGGGACATCGATTGTGGTCCATTGGCCGGAGTTCATCCCGGAAGTACAGAAAAAATCCCACGGAACCGCAGAGTCCTTGTCTTTGCCGGACAAATAAACGATTTCTGTTGTGTCACTGAATACCTGTCCGGAAATTAACAAACTAAACAAAATTAAGCAGATACTATATCTCATTTTTGATCCTCAATTTTTTTTGCATAAAAATATCAAACTATCAACGGTCCGGAGCTCGACGCCTGTTTAGAGTACCTCACTATTCCCGATTAACCTTCACGTTCCGATGAATATGGGCTTAATATGCCTATCGAAAATATTATATGTCACATGCTCGGCGATAACATCTTCATATTGCTCCAGCGCCTCGATATAATTATCACCTAACTCTACAGCAATTTTGTAGCCAACATGAAGCAACTGTCTCATATTCAAATTGTAATGCGAACAGTCCGGGTCATGAGTCACAGCGTCTTTGAACTGCCGACTCGTCCAGGCATCGACTTCTTCCACCGCGGGGAGTTCGGTCTTGTTAATGTCAATAACGGCTGCATAAGGACCGCATAGTTCATCAAATCGTCGAAAGGCCTCTGCATAGATTTTTTTAGCAATCTGCAACCCCTGTCCATCAGCGACTGCCAAACCAATAATTTCCTCCAGCCAGGTGGTCCCTGCCGTCTTTACGTGCAGGCCGGCATTAAACTTGCGAATTGCCTTATTAACCGGGTTATAGATGGAGAACTTATCACTGCCAGAGTGAATGCTGAGCTTGAGATTTTCCGGCAAGTCAAATTCTCTTATCGCAAACTGGATGACAGCCAAGTCCTGATTGAACTCTTTTTCAAAGAGATCAATATCACCCACATAGTCCACGCCTTTGTTGAATCGGCCGGTAAATTTTGGTGCAATTGTTTGTGCGGGAATGCCTTCCGCAGAAATTGCCGCGAGAATAAACAACATCTCAGCGGGGGTTTGCGCCTGATCCGTTTCATCCATCGAAACTTCCGTAATAAAATTCCCCCGCCCTTTCTTGGATTCTATGTGCCGGTATAACCGGCCGGCCTGCTTGACAGCCTGAAGTACTTTTGAAGCCGTTTTTCGGATCAGTTCTCCGGTTATCTCAATGGGTTCATCCAGCCCTTCAATCTGCTGGAACCCGATATATTTTCGGTTATTTTCAACAAACATTTCGATGTCTGTATCGGCGGCCTTTTGTCCAATGAAGTCGGCGACATCCAAAGTGAAAAAATCCGACGCTTCGATGAAAAGATCGACATTGGACATATTGATGTGATCGGCATCCACATGATAACTGCCCTGCCAAGCGAGCGTTTTTACGGCGGCATCGGCTTCCTGGCGGACCGATGCCGGTTGCGTATGAATTATACTGTGTTCACGATGGGATTTATTCCAGACCGGCACAATATCGACTCCGGCCTGTTTTGCCTGAATCATTGCGGCTAACTGGGCCTTGCCCTGATGTGCAAAGCGGTCGCCAATCCCAAAGGAATATTTTTCCAACTGCATTCTATCTCTCCAAGCTCTCATTATTTCATATTCGGTTGCGGTATAAAAATTTCATTATCCAGCGGTCGCTCCCCATTGCTTGTTCGGTTCAGGGCCAAGCTCAATTACCAATCTACCGCCTTTGACCAATTCGCTGTGGGGAATGCGGGAATGATTCCATGATTTACCGTTAAATCTGACGGATTGGATATACATATTTTTCGGTGAATTGTTTTTGCAGATCAGTGTAATTTTTTTGCCAGGATAGTAACCTTTGTCCAGATGAATGGTGATTTTGTCGAATATCGGCGACGTCAGTTCGTACTGCGGCTGTAATGCGGCACCGCCTTCGATATCAAATAAACCCATCGCCATCAGAACACCCAAGGCGCCCATTTGCCCTTGGTCTTCATCGCCGTTATAGCCGCCATAAGGGGTCGCATTGCCAAAAGCCTCTTCCTTGACGCGTCGAACCCAGTACTGTGATTTCCACGGCTGGTTCAGATGGCTAAAGATATGGGCCATTCCCGTTGCCGGCTGGTTTTCATAATCGACCCAATTGCCGGAATGACCGCCATGCGGGGCAACATAGTGTTTTTCACCGGCCAGCTCAAATTGGCGATTCAGTTTTTCGGCGGCGAGTCCTTTTCCGCCCATCAGTTCGGACAATCCATCCAAATCATGTGGTACAAACCAAGTATATATCGCCGAATTACTCTCGACAAACCCTTTACTGTTAAACTGCCCTTCGCCAATTGGCTTATAATCCTTATACCAACTGCCGTCTTTTTCACGGGGACGCATCCAGCCGGATTTTGGATTAAATCCGTATTGGGGATCCAGTTTTTCACCGGCTTGCGAATCGAACAGTGTCCGGTAGCTGCCCGAACGCTTGAAGAAAAACTCATAATCCGACTGTTTACCAAGTGCTTTGGCCAGTTGTGCCAGACACCAGTCCTGATAGGCGTATTCCAGTGTCTGGGCCGCCCCTTCGCGGTGTCCGCCGCCGCCGTCTCTGTGCAGCGGCACATAGCCGCGTTCTACATAGTATTTCATGCCGCCACCGGCAGGAGTTTTGCTCGCTTCATAGCCCGCACGGTCACGAATACCGCCAACAAAAGCATTTTTGCGCAGGCCTTCATAGACCTTCTCGATATCATAATCACGAATACCCTTATTGTACGCACAGGCAAAGAACGACGATGCCGGGTCGCCGATCATGACATAGGTATAGTTGCCGCCGGACGGGCCGCGGGGAATCAGCCCGCCGTTTTGGTACATATCGGCCATCGTATTGCCGAAACCGTCCATCAGTTCCGGATAAACCAGCGACCAGAGTATGTTCAGTGACCAGTGAGCACCCCATAATGCATCGAAATTGTAATGCGGGTACAGCTGTTTGCCATTAGCATCCAGCCGAACCTGACGAGCCACAGGCTTATCGCCGGTATTATCAATATATTGGCCGTCCACATCGCTGACGATACGACGTCCCAGCAAAGCGTGCCACAGGTCAGTATAGAACTTGACTCGCTGCTGCTCAGTACCGCCTTCCACTTCAATCTTGCCGAGCCAGCGATTCCATTCGGCTTTGGACTCTGCAACCACACGGTCAAAATCCCAGTGGTCCAGCTCCGCTTTCAGGTTCTTGCGGGCCTGCCTGGCACTGACATAAGACATGCCCAGTTTCATCATGACGGTCTCATCTTGCTTCGTCGAAAATTCGACGCAAAAACCTGGATTTTTGCCTTTGACCTGAGACAGTTCCACAATTCGGCCTTCTTCCCAGGCCATCACCTTTGTAAACGGCTTGCTTAGTTGCGCGGAAAAATGCACCGTACAGGGTTTCTTGCGACGGTGGGTCGGCGCCATGGTCACATAACCTTCAAATTCTATATCGCTGACGGGATGAACCGACGAGGCCTGCATTTTACCGTGTCCAAGCTTGGCATCGAGATTAAAAGCGATATGGCTTTTCTCCGAAGCGGGGAAGCGATACCGATGAAAACCCACCCGACAGGTCGATGTCAATTCCGCCTGTATTTCACGATCTGACAAATAGACCTTGTGGTAGCCGGGAAAAACGACTTCTTCGTCATGGCTGTAGGTCGCCATATTGGCATCCAGACCCTTATGGGCTTTAACCGGTCCCACCCCCGGCATCACGGGAATGCCGGACATCTGCCAGGCGTGGATATGACTGAAACAGCGAATATTCTTGCTGTCATAGAGATAGCCAGACTTCCAGCTTCCATTGACATCCGTATCCGGACTGAGATTGACCATTCCGAAAGGCCGGCACGCCGAGGCAAAATAAAACCATCGCGACTTGACCGTATCAATGCGAGGCTCGACCCAATCGACCGGTTCCTTTGAATAAGAAACGCAACCTGCAAATAACAATAAAACCGGCACCAGCCAGGTTTGCTTGAATAACGCTGTTTTCATCATAATCTTTTTATCCCACTATATGCTCTGTATTCCATTAAGACGCTCTGTCAAAATAATTTTGAGACATCTGGATTCCCGCCTTCGCGGGAATGACAACAAGGTATTACGTCTGTCGCTTATCCAGTTCGTTTAAGGCGAACGCATAGGCGCCTACGGAAACTGCCTGGCTGGTATCCAGCACGGCCCGGCCGACCCCGATACGTTTCATGGAATCATACCGCAGCGTTTTCTGCGTACCCGGCACCTGAATTTCCTTAACCTTACCCTGAATGAACTGCTGACAGCCGTCCGTGCCTTCCAAGTCAAAACACTGCTGGATAATCCGCGGCAGCTTATCGCCGCTGTAGGTTTCAATCGTTCCGTTCATTTCATCGAGAATCGACTGGATAAACAGCGGATACGCAGCCGACAGGCCGCCGCCAATCACGATCAGGCCGTCGAATAAGGCACTCGCATTGGACAACGTATCGCCGATGACTTCACCCATTTCTGCAAATGCCTGCAGGGCTGCTTCCTGGTTGCCGTCCTGAGCGCCGGTACCGATTTCAAAAATATCCTTGGGCGTTGGAGCCTGATCGACATCGATCCCGGCAATTCGCGCAAACGAACCACGGACCGCGCGGATGCTGACGCCCTCTTCGGCAAAGCATTTAGGGTGTCGTTTGTTTCGGGTGATCCAGACTTCGCCGGATGCGGAATTATCGCCGACATACAATTGTCCATCCATCACCATACCACCTCCGAAGCCGGTCCCAAGCGTAATGCCGAAAAGTTTGCTGAACTGTTTGGGCGAGCCGAAGTCTTTGAGCATTTGATTCACCTTGGGTAAAAAACCGCTGATCGCTTCGCCATAAACGAACAGATCACCGTCATTGTTGATGAAAACCGGCATCTTAAATGTTTCTTCCAGGAACGGTCCTAACGCCACGCCGCCGTGGAATGCCGGCAGGTTCGGCGGCTGGGTAATAATACCATTGGGATAATCGGCCGGACCGGGAAACGCGAAGCTGATTGCTACCGGAGCGTCTTCCAGTAGATCGATGACCTTCCGGAAACCTTCGACAATCCGGCCCAGGCTTTTATCCAAATCGTTCACCTCGGCCGGCAACACCACCGGCTGGACAACTTCCCGGTTTCCCTGAATCGCCTTAAATACAAAATTTGTTCCGCCCGCATCGAGTGTAATCACCACACGCTTGTCTTCAAAAGTATTCATACTATAAACCCTTTTTTAAAAATGTTATTGTGCTTCCGCCTTTTTAGCACCTTTGAGCGAGAGAATCAAGAGATAGCCAAAACAGATCGCCGGCACAATAAATGCCAGAGGAAGATTATCAGTTGTATCAACAACTTTGCCCATGACCAGCGGAATAATCGCTCCGCCGGAAATCGCCATGCACATCAGGCCGCTAAGTTCACCAGCGCGTTCCGGTCGTTCCTCCACCGTAATCGAAAACAGCATCGGCCAGATATTCGCAAAGCCCAAGCCGGCACAGGCTACGCCTACAAGGGCCAGCCCCCGTGAATTGAACATAAATAGAACGCCGGCCACGACGCCCAGTATCGCCGAAAGACGGAAGCAAGTGCGGGCACTCATGATATTTAGAACCACCCCGCCCAATAAACGACCGGCGGTCACCAGCAGAAAGAAAGCTGATGGGCCATACAAGGCGGCCTTATCCTCAGCAAATCCAAAGCTCATCAAGGCCGGCTTCAGAAACCGTCCCATGCACACCTCGGCGCCGACATAAAGAAAAATCCCCAAAACTGCCATGGCAAAGACCGGTTCGGCCAGCAAGCTCAAACAGGAACCAATATTAGGCGGTGTATCAGCTTTCTTTTCGTCAATTTTCATCATGGCCACCCAAACAAAAGCGATTGCCATCAGCACAAAGAATATCGGAAACGGTGCCCGCCAGCCCATTGCCGCAAAGATCGCAATACTGGCAACCACGCCGCTGACCAGATAGGCGGAAGAAGCGCTGCCGAGGCCTTTAATCCCCTGCGCAAAGCTGAGATTCCGACTATAGCCCCCCTCCGCGCTAACATCTCGCATAATAGGATTTCCGGCGACCTGCAGGAAGGTGGTTCCGATTCCCAGGACGAAGATACAGGCCAGCAGCAGCGCAAACCCCGGCGCCATCAGACTGGGCACCAGCATCGCGACGGCATTGAGACCAAGGCCCAACAGCAGCAGTTTTTTCATCCCGATGCGTCCGGCCAAAATCCCGCCCGGAATGCTGAACACCGCAAACGCAATAAATACAAAGAACGGCAGGAGCGTTGCCATGACATTGGACAACTGAAACTGTTCTTTAACGGCATAAGACAACGGTCCCATCGCATCGGCAACACCCATCACAAGAAATGCCAGAAAAATCGGTATCGTCTTTGTACGGCCCATCTCAAATCCTTTCATCTAATCCAACTATACTTTTCCATGGACTTTTTCTCACATGCCATGAACTATTTAAGCAGTCTATAATCAGGTTTTTTCAATTATTATAATACTATTGCGACTCTCCACAGACCTGCAAAGAAGCACTGTGGCAATGGCTCTGGGACATTTGGGCAAACATCAGCGTTCCCCATGGGATCGAACTGATGCCTCCTTTTTCCGGCCGGGTCTTTTTGATTGCCTGTCGAGTAAACGGCATCTTCAATCCCTTGCGGCCTTGATAATGAGCATATATCTTCTCATACATGGACCGCAGCCGCCCCCTGGCCTTTGGTGAAATCTTCGGGTAATGATATCTTTTTTGAAAACTGGTGTAAGGTGTATACGGCACCTTCAGGCCAAGATTATAACGGGCAGTATATTCAAAGCCCTTTGCCAACCGGTTATCACAAGCACTGTATAAATCCCGCCCCTGCTTGAACGCTATTTCACAGGCATTCGAAAGGTACTCCAAGCCCATTTGTGTATGGGCTTGGTCGCGGCCGGATTCCTGACACTGGCCGGCTTCGTTAATATAGTTGGCAATCGCACCATTTCCGGGACCGTTAAAATAATAGTTCACCGCCCGATCAAACATCGCCCGGTCGTCCAGAAAAATTCCCATCGCCATCATTGTCTGCATCATCGAGGCGTCCCAGTTACCATTGGCGGAAGGATAAAAGTCTTTGATGATCGGATACCAGATTTCGGTGAGCATTCTTCCAAATCGCTGCTGGTCGGCCAATGCCCAGTCGGCCTCAGAATATTTCATCAACTCGGCAGCCATACAATATTTAATGCCGCCGATACCGATCAGCAATTTGGCATCGTGGCCTGTAACGGTTTTGAGCGTTGCCGACCAGGCATTTAGAATATCGATGCAGTTTTGAGCATACGTCGTATCATCGGTAAACACCCACAGCAGAGCTTGGGTGTAAGCGGCTGTACCGTCATGCAAAAATTCATCTGAGCCGATTCGTACCCGGTTGGAAGCACCTCGCTGGACGTGTTCAAAGGGCGTCTGCTGCCAGTCGCGTCGAGCATAGTCCGATACCTTCAAGGCTTCCCAAGCCTGTTCCAAAGGCTGCTTGTTTTGCACCAGAGCCGCTTTGATCTTGGCAAGGTCTTCTGCTGTGTGCATGATTCCCGGATGGACAAATGCCGCTTTATCTGCAGCCACAACCCCACACAATAGAATCAGTGCGCAACATGCCGCCAACCGGCCCAACGGAACTTTCTGATTAATCTTCTTTTTGGCAACTATCGAAGCGTCCATGTTTATCAATCCATTATTGATTCAAGGATATTCTCCTGCCTGCTATTGGCAGAATACAACCTTTTTCATACTGTCTCTTTATAAGACTTTCCACACCTGCTGACATCTTGTCAGTTTTCTATCACAACAAAATCTTCAATCCCTTCGGCAACACCGGCCTTATCGATATTATCAAAAACACACCCCTTCAGGACGACGTTTTGAATTGGGTTATGGTCATAACCTCTGATGTGCCAGGGGTGCCGGCTGCGATGGCAATGGACATTGGTCATGAAGATATTGCGGACAGTCGGTGGAAAGTTGCCTTTGTCCCCTTCCTCATAGTGGTAGTTGATCTTCAGAGCTGCTTCCCGAACCCGTTTCATTGTCACGTTCCGCATGTAAACGTTTTCGACAATACCGCCACGCATCGAATTGGTTTTAATTCGCAACCCCCGATCCAGATTGGGGCTGTCCATCAGGCAATCTTCGATAAAGACGTTTCGGACACTTCCTGAAATCTCACTGCCGAGGACAACACCGCCGTGACCTTCTTTCATGGTACAGTTGCGGACAATAATATTCTCGGAGGGAACATTGACCCGGCGGCCGTCAGCGTTACGGCCGGACTTGATCGCAATACAGTCGTCACCGGTATCGAAATAACAGCCTTCAATCAGTACATCCCGGCAGGATTCGGGGTTGCAGCCGTCATTGTTCGGACCATGTCCGATGACTTTCACATTACGTACCGTTACGTTTTCGCTCAACACCGGGTGAATATGCCACATTGGGCTTTTTTTGACTGTCACGCCTTCAATCAGGATGTTTTTGCAGGCATAAGGCTGGATCATGCTCGATCGCAGCAACCGGCCCTCACCATACACCCGGTCCTTTACAGCCACACCATCTTCGGCCTGCTGACGCAGTTTATAAACATCTGCTTTTTGCGTGGACTTCCACTTCCACCAATTTGCCTTGCTCGCATTGCCTTCCAGCGTGCCTTTGCCGGTAATCGCGATATTTTCCTGTTTGAAAGCGTAGATCAGCGGTGAATAGTTAAAACACTCGGTCCCTTCAAAACGTGTAAACACGACCGGCAGATAATCGTCCGGCTGGGTTGAAAAGCTGACAACCGCATCTTCGGCCAGATGGAGGTTGACGTTGCTTTTTAAATGAATCGCCCCGGTCCGGTACACGCCTTTAGGAACGAGCACCCGCCCGCCGCCGGATGCACTGCACGCATCAATGGCTTTGGCGAAGGCTTCGGTGCAATCGGTATGTTCGTCACTTTTGGCGCCATATTCGGTAATCACAAAGTCTCTTTCAGCAAAGACCGGAACTTTGATACGCCCCTGGATGGCACTGACTTTGTTGCTATCCCATCCCTGTGTTTGCAGGCTGGTGCATCCAACAGCAGGCAGCAATAGACACAGGCCGATACATAATAACTTCATATTCATTTCGTTCTTAATCTGCATGGGATTTTTCTTCCTATCAGTTTAAAATGGGGTCAAAAATAATTGCCTGTCCGTTATTGGCACGAATCGAAGCTTTTAAGACGGTATCTTTATCAACCATCTTTTTATCCACACGAACGTAAGTCGGTGCAGGTGATCGCCTGTCATCCGAAAAGATCGTCGCTTTGTATTTTTGCCCCGGACTAAGAAATGACAGCGGCAATGTCAACTCATAGTCAGCAGTGCCGTTGATGGTTCCGACAAACCAGGTGTCACCGCTGCGGCGAGCAATTGTCGCATATTTACCGATTTCGCCATGAAGTACCTTTGTGTCATCCCAGACCGTCGGTACCCGGTCAAAGAACTCAAGGTCGGGCACTTCGGCGATAAAATTGTTTCGGGATTTTGACGGCCCCTTTGCCTTGGGAGAACCGGTGGGACAATCATACCAGTACACAAACTGCCACGGCGAATAAAAACAGACCGCCTTGGCCAACTGTGAGGCACTGGAACCCATGTCGTCCACACGAGGAGCAAAATAACAGATGGTATTGTCAGCCGCACCGGCGACCATACGGGTAAAGAGCGTCTTCAGGGAATGCGCGTTGGAAGGCGACTCCTCATCCCCCCTGATGCCCTCCTGGGTCATCAGATTCGGATACGTTCGCGAATAGCCGGTCGGCCGATACTCATCGTGAATATCCACCATCATCTGGTATTTCGCGGCTTTGCGAACAGCTTCGTGCAGCCATGTTGTCCACTTCTGTGAACCGACATTAACAAAACCATACTTCAGTCCTGCCACACCCCACTTTTGGTACAGCGGCAGAATTTCATCAAGTTGTTTTTCTAATGCCCGGCGGTTCACATACAAAATCACGCCGATGTCTTTTTTGTTGGCATAGTCAATGACCCGCTGCAGGTCCAGCGGCCCTTTTGAGCGTTTGGGATCCAGTGTAATCGTGGTCGCATCGGAATTTTCGTTATTTTCCGGGCCATACCAGCCCGCATCAAACTCAATGTATTGCAGGTTGTGTTTGACAGCAAAATCAACACAGGCAATCCCACCCTGTGTCGTCAGCGTGCCTTCGCGAATGACTTTGCCCGGCTTAATCCAAGTGGTATCGAGCAGTTCACACGGTTTATTCAAATTCAGCAACAGATGGCTGTTCTCCAGAAGCTCTCCCGCAGTTTCCGCAAGCATTGCCACTCGCCACGGTGTTGTCAGACTGCCGGAGGCTTTCACGGAACTGCCCAGATTTGTCAGGATTGAATACGTTTTATCCGGGTTGCTCTTGATATTCGTTCGGGCATAATCCACTAAAGCCGCTTCGGCGATGGCCATGAATCGGCCGTCAGCCGTTTTAATCGTCAGCGGACGCTCACACTGGCCGTCAATCGTATTAAGTGTCACTCGCTGATATACTTTTTGCGCCCGCGGAGTCGCCCAGCAGGCGTGGTCAGCCATAAAATTAAACTCCGTGTATTCTCTTTCAATGACAAAATCGCTCAGCCCTTTTTGAGCCGGGATTTCATAGCGAAACGCAATCCCCTCATCATAGGCCCGCATGGTCAGAATCATCTGATAACCGGCCGAATCAGTCGTTTGCAGGGAAATTGACGCCTGACGGTATCGATCCGGGATTTCGGACCACTGACCGTACACCGGCTTCCACACGTTATTGACCTGGTCCAATTCAACATCCATAATATTGAATCCGTTGTTAAAAGCAGGGATATCCACCAGTTTCAGCCCAAGATGTGAATCGATTATCATCGGCTTACCGTCACACAAAACCGAATAACGAATCTGCCCGCCGGTGGCTTCATCGCAGCGTACCGTTAGCTGAATATGCCCGTCCGGGCTTTGAACAGTCACTTCCTGCTGTGCTGCAAGACACAAACCGACCGTCATCAACAGCAAAACAACAACGGAAAAACATTTTAATGTATCCATGAATATGACACTTTCTGGACAGTAAATTATTCTTCAAACAAACACAAATTAATTGCTGACATCATACTCAACTTTCATCATTTTAGTCTCCGTATGCTGATATTATGGCTTACCGCCGCAATTTCCGTTCACTATCAATAACAAATGATTCAAGCAATGGAATTTTTACGCAAAAAATTAGAACTTTCACCATTCTCAGGAAAAAAACTGAAAAACAATACGTCACTCTTTCAATAATCACCCATAAGAAATAATTTAAAGCCATTAAAAAGAAACACTTACAGAAGAACTATCAATGTCACTGAAATTTTCAATCTCTAAATAGAACTAACGAATTACAATAGCAATATATTTCACGCCGTGAGCTATTTAGGCAAAAAATAATGGGCACATGCCCTTTTGAATTACATTACCAAAACTTCAATTCTGTGTCAACTGCCAAAAATACTCGATCCCCGTCATTTTCAGAGTCATTTTATCAAACAAAATATACATTTTGCGACAATTGTCCGTTTTTTTACGACACGTCACACTCTTGCACTGATTTCTCTGCGCTTAGCTGTATCTGCTTAATATTCACTGAATAAGCAGATTCAGCAATCTTACCCTTTAGCCACATCGAATTGCGGGCTTGTGGTATCGGTTTATGCAGGTATAATAGCGGGATGATTTATGTTTATTTGGTTTTGTTGATTTTACTGAATGCCTGCTGGCTGGTGATGGTTTTGTTTACGCTGCCGGGAAATTGGTTGATGGTCTTGGGAACGTGTGCGTTCGCGTGGTGGCAATGGGACCGGGGTGTGTTCGGCTGGGGGGTTTTGGCGACGATTACGATTTTGGCGTTGATTGCCGAGTTAATTGAGTTTTTCGCGGGTGCCGGGGGAGCGAAAAAGGCCGGGGCCGGCTGGTGGGGAGCACTTGCGGCTATCGGCGGTGCGATTCTTGGGGCGATTGTCGGCACAGGTGTGATTCCCGTCCCCATTTTCGGGACACTTTTGGGGGCTTGTTTCGGAGCGGGATTTTGCACGTGGGCAGTCGAGCGGGCCTGCGGGAAAGCGCATGAAGATTCCGTGCAGTCCGGTGTCGGGGCCGGGACCGGGGTATTGATTGGTACGCTGAGTAAATTCATCATCGGCTGTATCATCTGGCTGGTGATCACGATTGCCGCGTTCTGGCCGTAATCGATGCTTTTGGCTTTCAAAATCTCTCAAAATCACTATAATTCGCACATGGCTAAACAAAAAATCGACATCCTGTTTGAAAGCGACGACATCCTCGTCATCAATAAGCCTACCGGCGTTTCGGTCACGGCTGACCGCGGCGGAGCGGCTGATATTTTACAGCTTTTGAACGGCCAGATCAGCGTCTCCGAGCCGCTGCGGCTGATTCACCGGCTGGACAAGGAAACCTCCGGTGTGATGCTGCTGGGCAAGCACAAAGCCGCCCAGAGCCGCTACAGCAGCCTGTTTGAAAAACGACAGATTCAAAAGCTGTACCTTGCGATTGTTCAGGGGCCGCTGGCGTATCCGGGCGGTTCTATAAAAGACCCAATTGCGCGCAGTCAGCGTAATCCGCGGGCAATGCACATTCATCCACGTCTCGGCAAGCCCGCTCATACGGTCTGGAAGCAATTAGCCGACTTTGGTATGCTGGCGCTGGTCGCGGCCCAGACAATCACCGGCAGGACGCACCAGATTCGTATTCATTTTTCGCATCGGGGCATGCCGCTGGCGATTGACTCGATGTACGGGGCCTCGCAGCCGCTGATGCTGTCGTCTTTCAAAAACGGCTACCGACCAAAGCGTGACCGGGATGAGTCGCCAATGATCAGCCGCTTAACGCTGCACGCGTATCAGCTAACTGTACCACTGGGCAATGAAGCAGAGCCGGAAATGAAGACGTTTGTCGCAGGGCTGGATAAGAAATTCGCGGCGGCGGTCAAGCTGCTGACCAAACATACCGCCAACATGGCCGAGGGATTTATTGATGAGGCAGATTTTGAAAAGATCCTCAACGCCCTGCCGCTGACGTATCCATATACCCTCGAATCGGAGGAAACACAACCGTGACCGTGGTATATGACCGCATTCTTATCAGCACCGAACAGTTGCAGCAGGTTATTGGCGAGATGGCCCGACGGGTTAATGCCGCATATGCGGAGAAAGAAGACTGTCTGGCGCTGGTGATTCTCGAAGGAGCGAAATATTTTGCCGAGGACTTACTGAAGAAGATTGATTTTCCGCTGGACGTGGAATTCATGAAGGCCTCCAGCTATTTAGGCACGCAATCGTCCGGGACGGTCAACCTTGAAAACGCTGACGCCCTGCCGGCAAAAATCGCCGGTAAAAACGTACTGATTATCGACGACATTTATGATACCGGGCGAACGCTTTCAAAGCTGCTGAACTGGGTCGAGGGCTGTGGTGCGGCAGATGTTAAAACCTGTATTCTGCTGGAAAAGGAAATCGCCCACGATGTTTCCATTGACATCGACTTTCTCGGCACATCGGTTGAAGATGCCTTTGTCATCGGTTACGGACTGGACTATAACCATCAGTACCGGGAGCTGCCGTTTATCGCCGAATTAGCCGCCGAGCATATCCAGAAGTGATTACCGGAGTGGAATATCACCGCCAAAGATTAAAATTATCAGAATCGCATCCATCAGTGCCTGCACACCGATAAATACATAAGGTGATATCCCGCAGAAATAAAGTGCCATTCCAAACGTGAACCAGAGAGCAATCCAAAAAAGAATTCCTTTCCAGCCCAGATCACTTCTTCCGATGAAAAGTAGAACCCAGAACGCTATAAATGGAATTGACATGCCAAATTGGGACGTCACAGGCCGTACACTCCCAAGCGGCCTTCTTCGGATTGTGATTGGCTGCGATTATAATACTGCATTGCTTCGGGCATATAATTGCGAATGTTCTGGATGCGTGATTCACTGGCCGGGTGGGTGCTGAGGAATTCGGGGATTTTGCCGCCCTCTTTGTCGGCAGCCATTCGCTGCCAGAAACCGACGGCCTCCTGCGGATTATAGCCGGCCATGGCCATGAAAATCATGCCGAGCCGGTCAGCCTCTTTTTCGTGTGTGCGGCTGTACGGCAGCAGAACCGCGACCGAGGTGCCGACACCGTAGGCTGCCAAAAACAGGGTTCGTGTTTCAGAGGATTGCTCGTCCAACGCCGCGTCCAATGCCACCCCTCCGGCGGCAGCCATCAAACCCTGGCTCATCCGCTCGGATCCGTGTTTGGCGATAGCGTGGGCGATTTCATGGCCCATGACGACCGCCAGACCGGCGTCATTCTGTGCGACTTCGAGAATGCCGGTATAGATAACGACTTTGCCGCCGGGCATAGCCCAGGCATTCTTTTCCTTGCTTTCTATGAGATTGAATTCCCACTTATATTTCGCGATTTGGTCCGTCTGGCCGATACTGCGCATATATCGCTCGACGGAATCGGCAATACTGCGGCCGACCCGCTGGACCATTGCCGTTTTTGACGCATCAGTACTGAGTTTGTTATCCGGGCTTTTCAGGAATGAGTTATATTCCTGAACCGCCATCGAATTGATAAACGAATCCGGCACAACATTCAACTGCTTGCGGCCGGTGATCGGCACACTGGTGCAGCCGGAAAGGATAAATATCATCAGACATGCTAAAACCAAAACGCTTCGCTGGATCAGTGATTTCATTTTTATACTCCTGTCTTAAATTCTGCATACTGCGGCCATTGCACAGACGAAAAACTATTTCCAACAAGTTACATCTATATTTTATACGTTTCAGGGCCTTGATGTAAAGAATAAACTTTTTTGGAAGAAAACTAATTGAGATAAACATAGTACACTGTAATTACAGTAACTTGCAGGAGGATAATAGTGATAAAAATGGCTTTGAAGGGTTGTTTTCGGGTTTTGTGGCGGAAAGTTAGCTGGCCGGTCAGTGCAGCGGGAGTGCCGCCGCCGGCGGCGAGCAGGTGGAGGATGATTTCGGGCACGCGCCCGCCCTGCCTTGTCGACCGGTGTTTGTCGAAGCCGTAGATTAGAAAAGTCAGTATATTCAGGCTGATCAGATAGGCATAAACAAGAGGAATTTGGAGGTAATAGGCTGCGGCGAATGTGCCTGCGGCGATCAAGGTGATTGCTACCAAGAGAAAAATTTGTTTCGGGTTATGTTTTGCCATTTGGGCATGTTAGCATAGAGCAATCCATTTATCAAGGAACCGCTGCGCGGACTATTTAAACAGATTCCTCGGCTGCGATCGGAATGACCATATGTTGGGTGAGATGACAATGTGTTGCCTGGGATGACAATGCTACTTATTGCTATCTAATTGCAGTTGCCGGTGATGGAATTGCAAGCCATCCAGTTTTCAGTCAGTTCTGCCAAATCCGCCAGATCGACATCGCAGTCGCCGTCGATATCGCCGAGCATTTTTTCGCCGCAAACAGGGGCATTCAGTGTCACTGTCGCGTTTTGAATGATCACGTCATTGACCGGCACATCGGTCATGCCGCCTTCTGCGGCTGTTGTCAGTGCGGCAATTGCATCAACCACGTCTAAACCGCTGACCACCCGACCGAACACACAATAGCCGTATTTACTGTAGGCATTATTGCTGCCGTCATAGACAACCGGGGCATAATTTAGAAACGCGTTATCCACATGATTGATAAAGAACTCTGACGTTGCTGAGTGCGGGTGCGGCGTGCGGGCCATTGCAATGGTGCCTCGAAGATGGCTCAGGCCGTTTGAGCTTTCATTGACAATCGGATCGCCGGGTGTTTTTTTGACCAGATTGGTATCGAATCCGCCACCTTGAACCATAAATCCCGGAATCACGCGATGGAAGGTCAGGCCGTTGTAGAAGCCGGACTGGACGTAACTGATGAAATTTTCGACAGTGATGGGAGCCTCGTCGTGATACAGTTCCAAGACAATATCGCCGGTAACTGCCCCGGTAATATGCAGGGTGACCTGCGGATTAGCCGCGGCTGAAACGGCAGAAAGCATAGACAGCATACCTACGATGAGCCAACCAAGGGAATTTCTCATTTTCATCATCCACCCAAAAGTTACAATTGAATTTAGAATTGTAGCAAAAATGAGTCTAAAAATCAAGAAAATTCGGGTTTGGAGCCTCTTGAAGCGTTGCAAACTGACCGAAAACGGGGTATAATGAGGGTGTTCTTTTGCAATTCGGGGGCGACTGGCTTCGACCGGACAGGTAGATGGTCAGGCGGCATGTCCAGGATAACGGTTGGCCTGGTAAAAAATCCGTTACAATTTTTAACTGGCACTAACCAGTATAAACTGGCTGCATAAGACAGCCCGTCCTGTGAGACTTCTTCCTGCGGGTTTCACAAGGGCGCCGAAAGCGGGATAGTTTGTCGGTGTGTTCGCGGCCGATAAGCGAAACTGAGTGAACTAGCGAAAGCAACAGCCTGTCGTTTGGCGATTGCTCGGGCGAATCCTAAACAAGCGACTATGCATGTAGATGCCTGGTTTGAAATGTCACGGGACGCGGGTTCGACTCCCGCCGCCTCCATTTAAGTCCTTATATAATAAGGGCTTAAATGATTTTAATGCAGTAGAAAAAAGTTGTAAATTTAGTACAAATAATTGCCGATATGGCCAGATGGTTACTTTTTTCAAGGATGTACTCGTATCCAGAAATTATAAGGAAGCGAGTACTAAGGCTATTATTCAGCATGTTCGGCACTTTTTGAAGTGGGTAGAAAACGGGGATATAGAGGAAATTAGCTTCGGTGACGTTGAGAAGTATATCGTTTTTTTAAGCAAATCCGGAAGATGCGAAAAAACAATTCAAAACAGATTATCATCAATAAAAGGCTATTTTGATTTCCTAACTCTGCACGGTCATATAGACAGAAATCCTGTGCAGATCGTCCGTCGTTTGAAATTACCGGATACGATGCCGGTCTATCTACCCAATAATGAAATCGAGATTCTTTTGGACTTGGCCAAGATGATCGACATTTATAATGAAATCATGATCGCACTCAACACTGGATTGAGAATGAACGAACTGCGGCATCTGAGATGGAAAGATGTTGACTTTAAGAATCGGCAGCTAATTGTACATGGTGAATATGCCAAAGGGAAACGGCCACGAACTGTACCAATCAATCAAAAAGCATTATCAGCTTTTGAAGATCAATACAGACTCTACAAAAGCTATCAATGGGTTTTTCCAGGCGGTCAAGGCGGCAAAGGTAATAAAAACAAATGGACAAGAAATACAATGCGGTCATATAACTGGTGGTTGCGATATTCGCTTGACCCGATCAGGGAACAAATACCGACTATTGCCAGTTTACCGAAAGGTAACACTTGCAGAGGTTGGCATATATTGCGTCATACATTCGCGACCAAGCTGGCCAGAGCAGGCGTTGACCTGATCAAAATTAAAGAATGGATGGGACACAGGAGCATCAATACGACGATGCGGTATATCCATCTGCAAAACCAATATGATGAAGCGATTGAATTAATTTAAGGAAGGATAATGATAAAACTGTTTTTAATTGCAGGGGCTATTTTTCTTGCTGGCTTTATTTTAAATACACTCAATAAATCAATTAATAATACGGCCTCAAGAAAAGAAAACTATTTCATCAGAAAATACTTTCTATCTATCTCAGAGCAATCATTCTACTTAACACTTAAACATATCCTATCTGAGGAATACGACATCTTCCCTAAGCCAAGGATGATTGATGTTATTGGAGCGAATAAACATGGAAAACCGCGAGTCATTCAAAAGCATATTGATTTTGTTATAACCCGAAAGAACCATCCTATACTTGCAATTGAACTTGACGACTCAAGCCATAACAGCCCCTATAGGAAAAAGCAAGACAAAGCCAAAAATGATATATTTGAGGCAGCAAATTTCCCCTATATACGAATATCGGCTCAAAAATATTATAATACTAATGAACTGAAAAAAAGAATAGAAGCAAGTTTGAATGAACATAATAGAATCGATAACATACAACACCCTGTATCCAAAACATGCTAAATTTCAACAAATAATAAAGCACATAAATATTTACAGCTAATCGCTGGTCTGTTTTTTTACTTTCTCCCGCTTCTCTTTTAACCGTGCAATATTTTCAACAGTTGTCACACCCACCATTTCAATAACTGCGACTATGATTATAAATACTTTGAAGGAGAAGCCCCAATAATATGCCGCTATTATCAAGCCATGCAGGAATACACATGTAATAACACAACTCATCATAAATTCCCTTTTAGCCCTATCATCTTGAAAGACCGTTTCATCATACTTGATAACTCTATTAAACAAATCATTCACCAACATAAGATTAATAAATACCACGGGCGCAGTTAAAGATATTGCAAACGCGAAAAGCTTAGCAGTTTCAAGTTCTTGGAATAACGATGGTTTGTATAGATACAATAATAAATACCCTGGCGAAAATATCGCAAGAAATGCACACGATATATATGTATAGTTCTTTACTGAAAGCTTCTTACAAGACTCAAGAAGATTTGTCATGTCATACTCCTTAATAGACATTTATTTTGCATGAACATATCTTAAACACACCTTACAGTCAATGAAAATCAACACATATACTGTAAAAAGTAAGCTCCAAACTGTCGGACAATGTAACAAGATGGGCTTTCGTTCAAAGCCCGTCAGCTCTGTCGCATCGGCAGCGTCTCTTCGCCCGAAAAACAAACTGTTCGGATGCGTAAGAGGCTGTAAGGGCTGGACCGGTCAGTTGCAGAGTGAAAGTTGAGATCCTGCCTTTTGAGTACAGTATCCAAAAGGCCATATAGTGGCAATTACAATTCATCTGATTTGTCGTTTTCATTGCGCCCCGACTCACTGTCCGCAAATTCCAAATCTGCCAAATCCTCGGTCATGTCCCATAGCAATTTGATTGGAACACTTTTATTATAATTTTCATTATAACTATCCACATCAGTTTTTAGTTGTTTGCAATCCATTACAATACCCTGCCTTCTCTGCTGTGAACATGCCTGCATCTCGGGTCGTGTTGCAGTTTCAATATCATGCCATAGAACTTTTTGTTTGGGTTTTCCATCTACTATTTCTATTGTTTTTTGCGCATGCTTTTTTCTGACTCTCCTACCTTGTGGATCTTGAAAATATTCTTCCCGTAATGCCTCTCGAAGTTCTTGTTTAAGTATTTCTATTTGTTTTTTTACGCGAGGTTGCCAGTGCTTGTTACGTAACATCCATGCTGCGGCTTCATCTAGGTTGACAGAATCAATAACGTTTTCTGTGCGATACTGCTCTACTAATTCTTGGAGTGCCTGTTTTTTAGATTTTTTGAATTTCATCATAATACTCATCCTTACTAAATGGCCACAGGAGCTACTTGTCCCCATCCATCACACATTGACACGCTTTTTATAATATCCCGGATATTAACTTTGTTATGTAATCTCGAGTATTCACCCCATCCCATTACTTCATCTGGTTCTCTGTTTTTTAACTGACCTATAACGATTGCCGGATGGACACCCATTCTTCGGGAGAAATTTACAATTTTGCTTCTACTGTAGATTGGTGATGTTCTTAATATAAAAGATTCCATCTGATCTTTTGGTACTAGGGTTGATGACGCGAATTCATTAGCCCGAGTTTCCACATCATCGTCATCATAAGTTAGAATATCTACATCGTATTTTGGCCCATCATTATAAAATATATGAGCAAGTTCATGTATTAAAGTAAACCAAAAATAATCCAAGCGACCGTATCGCATTGACATTGAGATTACAGGTTTACTTTGAGAATATGTTAGAGCAGCGCCATCGAGCCGAGTCCCTTTTAAGTGCTGAACCAAGACGAAACGTATTCCATATTCAGCTAAAATATTTGGTACATGCCTTACCTCTTCCGGCTCACTAAAAAGTAAACGCAATTCTTTGATGAGATTTGGTATTCTTGATTTTACAAACCTATTAACTTGAACTAATTGAGAAACCAAAAAAGAACGACGACACCATGCAGCAAATGCCGCTTTTGCTTTTTCATTGTTTGCAGCCATGCGAGCGGCCTGCTGAAATTCTGGCACTTCTGTTAAATCTGAAACCCCAAAGAAAGCTTTCAATTCCTCTCTAAGGTCTTCTGGTGATTTTGTTGATTTTATCCAACCTCTTCTTTGTATCTCACGAACAGGTATTAAATCATATAATCGAGCATTTTCTCTTACTTGCTCTTCTTCTGTACATTCTCGATTATAGAGTTGCCAACTTGTCTCAAGATTCATCCAAAACTGAGGGCTACTTCCAAAAGCCGCCCCAATTCTCTTTGCAACTTCAGGAATAATCGCTGTTTTCCCTTTAATTATTTTATTAACTGTGGGCAAAGGTTTATTTATAATTTTCGCAAAATCTTCCTGAGACCAGCCTCTAGCTGTAATCTCCTCAAGAATAAAATCACCCGGCGAAAATCCTTCTGCAGGTCTTCTATTGTTTTCATTATCAATCATCCCATCTCCTAAAATACTAGTGGTAATCTTCAATTTTCATTATTTCGATTGTATTAATGGGATTAGTTTTTATTATTTCAACAATTAATCGCCATTGCTTGTTAAGCATAATAGACCGCTGATGCGATCTGTCGCCTCCGAGCTTTTCGTAGTGCCAAGAATTAAACCCATAGAAATCTCTCTCGTCAGTCGCATTTCGTATTGCCCAGATTCTTTTTCTGTACGCCTTAACAATCTCACGTGAAAATCCACCTGTAAACTTAGCGTCGATCTCTAATCGGTCTAAATCCTTGTCTCTGAAAATGATCTCCATACTCACCGATCTTAACTAATATTTCTATCTTGAACATGCTAATATTATCCAATACACCTCTTGGTCTGTCAAGGCTTTTTTATGCTTTTTACTAAAAAACTAAAAAACCTATTGACAGTTTTTGGCCAATCAAGTATAGTATAGATTACGAACAAACTGTTTCTATTGTAACTCTTTTCTAAAAAAGGAGATATGAAAATGGCAAAAGTAAAGCCGACACACTCAAAAAAATCGAACGTTTATCATGACAACAACAAATGTACAGAAAGAAACAACATTGAAAAGGAAAATTTACAGAAGGGCACAGGCGGAAACCGCAAGTGTAACCACTGTAATAATTTGAATAAGCGCAAATAGTTATTCATAGTCCTTTTCATCATAAAACCAAGAAGAATCGAATGGTTGAATGAATATGACGAGGTGCAAATATATGCTTCCGGTGGCCATTTTATATAGACCTCCGGAGGCTTTGCCCCTCATCATCGCAAAAAGCTTCGTTCTTTTTACCTGTCAAACTATTGCCTGCCAGCCATCCCCCAAAAGGATGAAACCTATTTTATTTATTTAACCGGATGCGATGAATGCAATCACAAATAAATGCAGGGGATAATACCACCGATATACTACGACAGGAATCCGAGGCATATTTAATTTAGGGATATACCAGGCAAAACAGCCAACTAGTTGCACCAGCAAGCCACATGCCACAGCGAAAACCACGTTCAACAACACATAGGCCATCGGGCCAACATACCACAAAGCAAATAAAGACAGATATAAGAAATGGCCATAGTCAACCGGCACGATCAGCATAACCAATAAACATGCAATGGATCTGCGTAATAGTTTTTTGTTCATCGCATCAATTAGCAGCGCAAAGACAAAAAATCCAGCTATAATATTTAATCGGTCAAACTCGAAAATCATCCCATAAAACGGCTGGGATACTGCCGCCAGTATTCCAAGCCTCAGCAAATCATAGCTTTGTTTCTTTCCGGTTAAAACGAATAGCATACAATAATACGGCATGGCTATGCGGCCAGCACATCTTAAAATTGGTAGCTCATATATATGACCAATGTGGTCAAGTAACATTGTAACACAGGCTACCCACTGCATCGCATTGCGGCTTTCAGAAACACGTTCTAAAAAATCGCTTTGCGACCCCCCAAATAGGGAAACGTGACTTTTTCCACTTTCGGCCTGCGGCCGACCTCGGCGAGGCCCAGCGGCCAACACCATAAGCCCCAACCCACCGGAACCGAAACCCTCGCCATTTCTTGAGTTACTCATAGAGACAGGACAACGGATCAATTGAATCTTCCTCGAACTGTTCATAATCATATTTTACCAATGCTTCAACATCGGCCCCAAGCTTAATATCGATTCTCTGTACTTTGGCCCACAGACGCAATAAACTGTCTCGTTTCGATTGATTTGTATTGGTCAGGCCGAGAAAGCCGGATTGACTGTCCGTTTCATTGTTACGAGTTAATGAGCCGAGCAGGTACACCCCACCAGAATTGACCACAACTTCACCGGCCAACTCATTACTTGTCACTATCGGATAATTGTCAACGTATCCAGTAATCTCTCCAATATTTACATCATACGATAGATTTGCCCGACCGTCTCCCCAATCCCTAACATCAACAGTCAACACAAAACCGGATTCTATTTCCTCATAACCTGAAACCGTGACCGTCCCTTCTGACGATGTTGTATATTCAGGGACCGGAACCGTTTCAACATTTTTCACGGTTGACGACGAACCATCGACCAATACCAATAACGGACTTGCCACGATTGACACATTAGACCGGCTCAATTCTGCTTTAAACTGGCTCATAATATCAATGGTTAAATCTGCACCAAAATTGCCATCTACCAGAGAGGCAGCGAGATTGATATCATCCGTTGTTTCAAGTCCCACGTCTTTCCCTTCTGTGTTTGAATATCCGGCCAGATACAACTGGACAAACCAACTTGTCACCTCGATATTTTGAAGCGATGATAACACTCTGTCAGCTTTAATAATGTATTCGGTGTTATCCATCATTAAAACTGTGCCATCGGTCAAAACCGTGACATTGCCGATATCTGATTTTAAACCTTTCAGCAATTCCTCGATATCCTTCTGCTTTATACGATTGACCTTTGTAACATAGCTGGCACGGTCTGTTTTCTGCAAAGAACCTAAATAGTATAAATTGCCATAATAGGCCATCTGGACACCCAGACGACGAGCCACGACTGTTAAAACGTCTCTGGCGGGAATGGCAGCGACTGAAAGAGATATTGTGGTATCATCCAGATTTTCAGACCAGACTACAGAAAGGCCCGAATCTGCGGAAAGCTGACGCAGGAACATGGCCAGCGGCATCGACTCCACACGATAGGTCAATTTTTGAGAACCGGAGGAATTAACCTCAAACTGATTACTTTTTATCGATGGGCTTTCCTTGTATAAATCGGCCCACATTGGTAATGTTTGAGCGTCTTTCGTCGGCTGGACTTCGCATCCGGCCAAGCACAATACAACTGCTATCATCAAACATAACAACGCCCTCAAGGATATCGATTGAATTAATTTTTTTCTCATAATAACCTTTCGTCTCTAAAATATCGCCGGTTTTGTATTTACGACCATCGCTGAATATCACAAAATCATTTCCGATCATAACGAGCTTTTCAGCTTCACCTTTTAGCCGGCCTACTTCGTCCGTCAGCTTGTCGATCTCCAGATACAGCAATTCACGATCAACCACCAATTGTTTCATATCAGAGGCTCGATACTCCCGGTGTCCCTCTTTTTCAAAATCGGTTGAGATTAAAACGGGGTCGATTTCCAGAAGCTGCTGGACTTCCGGAACTTCCGAGACTTCTGTTTTTTCCTGCTTTGTATCCCGAGTTGACTTTTTTGGCAGCGAGTTTTTATCCTGTAATGGACCTGCCATAACCTGACTCTGTATCTTTTTAGGGAATTCCATAATCGCCTGAAAAACCATCGCAGAACCACCCAGGCAAAGCAGCCAATACAAAACCCCTAAAATTGCAAACCGGGTCGAAAGACTAAAAAAATTGCGAAAGTAAAACCATGACAATAAACGCAACCAGCCAAATTTCTCCCAAGGCATCTGATTTTTGCGTACTGTCTCTTTAACCTCGGCCTTTTCATCCAACATTTCCTCAGTTGTTTTTTTATCCTCAATGCCCTCAGTTTTAAGACGCTTCTGAGGTTTGCAATAAGAATCATAAGCCTTGTAATATTTGCTGTTAGGACGCACTCGCCACTCTTTTTCCTCTTGCTTCAAACGGCCGGCAATACGTGAAAACTCCAACTGTGCAACACATGGACACCAATAGCCGAAAAACTTAGAACGCAGTTGATACCAGTCGTTAAGCTGAATCTTAAACAGTGGGTCTCGATGCGTCCCAAGGTTGACAAGCTGATATTGTATTGGAACAACAGAAACGATATCCTTATCAATCGACGATATATCCTGCGTCAAAAACTCCACTGTCGCCTGTTCGTGACGCACTTCCGATATCCACTCACGCCATAAACGGCGGCGGGGAACCTCTTGTGTACGTGGTGCAAAATACTGGAATTCGTCAAACTGAAAATGACAACCAGCCACTTTTTCTAATGGGATATCCCAAGGGCCATTATTGCCGCCTTCTCTAATCCAACTCTTTATTAAATCAGGTGAAAAAACATGAATGCGGCGTTTTGTTTCTTCCTTTGGAATTTTGTATTTCTTCCAGGCAATTTCCGCTATCACATCAACACGCAAAGGAATTGTTGTGTAAAGTATTCCTTCATACTCAGGCAGCCAAACGTCTATCGCGAATGCCGGGCCGCGAGTATATGATTTAAAACCGCCCATCGGTGCGGTTGTAAGCATTGCTACGGCTTGTAAATCTATATTCATTTTAGGACTCCGTTGGGATGTGCTTTTTAATTGTGCGATATACCAGTATTGCACCCTCAATAGCGAGATATGCCGCAAATAGAGTCAATCCCAAATCCACCGGAGCCCACGCATTGACAATGGCGACATACGGCTCAACATCAACCGTGTCTATTTCCATGTTCGGGACGGCCTGAACAATCGTATTTATAACAGCATTTAGCAGATCAGTTACAATTTCTATGATATGTTCAAACACCCAACATATCGCATCTTTTATCCATGAACCAATTTTTTCAAGCATCATCGTCCCCTATGTCAAGTCAAATAAACGGCATGTTACAGATCGACCAAACTGTATAATTACAAATATGGACAAAATCGTCCTGAAGATTATCCGGTAATTATCCAACGCCAAACCTAACGGCGTACTTGTATCCGGCTTAGTACTCACAGTAAAATCCATATCCCCTTCATCTGCTATCTCCACATCAGTAAAACCAACAGAAAAAGAGGTAGGCAGCGAAATAGTCACCTCATAGGCATCTTGCGTATCCGGCTTTAAATCATTGATAATCGTGCCAACCCCCACCGAATCAACTACACCGTCCAGCCCCTCACCGGCAGATTCTATCGTATCCGTGCCAACTCCATATCCAGACGCCGCCCCCCCCAAGGCATCGGACACACCATCGGACACAGCGTCCGCAATATCTGATTGACTATTTTCTATACCTTCGCTCACAGCATCCGCTATTGCCCCTCTGCTGTTATATATACCAGACTCGACCGAATAGCCCATAGAATCGGTTGACTTGCTTAAACCAGCCGCCACGGCGTCAGAGAGCGAACCCTGTGAACCCTGCAAAGCCGCCTGCATTGCTTCGGCGATATCCTGTGAGGTTAAATTTATATTAGTATCATCTTCTTGTGGTGTTTCGTCCTGGGGATCGTCCGGCGTTGGTGCGTCCGGTTCGTCATTGTCGTAATCATTTCCGGAAGTGTCCGGCTGTGTGCGATCTGCATACAAACCGGAATTATAATCGCCTGATTCCATGCCGCCAGACGTCGGACGTGAAAAACTGTTATTCGGATTTGTACCCGCCCTGATTTCAAACGCATCGGGAAACGAATCACCGTCATAATCAGTCAGATTTTCACCGCCCAGATACCATTCAGCAAAATCGTCCAAACCATTTTCATTCACATCAAATCCGAAACTATTTGACGATTCTAAAACGACAGAATTATAAAACGATAACGGCGGTTTTGAAAAATTATCAAGTGGGTTTGTACTATACCATTGCTCCATTTTATCAGAGAACCCATCTCCATCCGAATCAGCCGGACTGTTTAAAGGATCGGCCGGATTACCACCCCAGTAGAACTCATCTGTGTTAGATATCCCATCCCCATCTATATCCGGATCATTTTCGTTAGATATAGTATCCCCATCTATATCACCCTGCGGATCATCATACCAACCGTCCACAGGATTGTATTCATCATACGGCTTTGAATCCGAATTAAGTGGGTCTGTACCGTGGGCCGTTTCAGAGGCGTCACAGAACCCATCCCCGTCCGTATCAGTCGGTATTTCATTTTCGTCTGTGTCAGAAGTACCTGCTTCTATTTCTTGCCACTCCGGAAAACCGTCGCCATCATTATCAGCCATCGGTTCGCCACCTTCAGGCGTTCCCGATTGTACTGTATCATCGTAAGCGTTACCGTCCGCATAATATGTTTCATGATAATCAGATTGACCATCCCCATCAGTATCAGTTTCGGCCATGGCGTCTTTGATTGATTGTGGGGCATTGGCTAAACTGGCAGAATCTAACGTACCGCAACTGTAATAATAACGCCACGAACTACCAGAATTATTATACATTTTCACCCACTTACCCCACGAACCGCGAAAACCGTAAGCTTCATAATCACCCCCACCCAACGCAACATATACACGAGAAGAGACTGCGAGGTCGTAATAATCATAAATTGCACCATATGACAACTGGCACGCGAAAAGCATAAAACCTACAAGAACACTTTTTTTCATTGTGCCTCCTTTAACACAAAAAGAATTGCAACAATTATCATGAAAAATAAGGCAGTTTCCATATTTACACCTCTTAGAATTGACGGTCACGGATAATTTTCACAATCATCTGCCAGAACATAATGGCAGCGATAAAACCCAAACCACAAATGATCGTACATAATAAATTATTGGTCATTTGCGCATGTTCGAGCAACGACTGCGTTAAATCGAGTAATTGCGTTGCTTGTGATTCTGTCATAATTCCCCCAGGCAAAAGAAAAAAGGGGAAGGCTTAACCTTCCCCCCCATAGGCAGCTTACTTACGGCCAACTTTGGAACGGAACCAATTGGCCCCAATCCAAATAATAGCGAATGCAAAGAACAGCCCCAAGACGGTGATGGCCACACCACCCAAAGAACTGCCAGCCGCAGTCACATAGTCTGACAGCGTAACGCCTTCGCCGAGAGGTTCAGGAAGCGTGATACCACCAGCCTGTGCAGTTTGCGACAGAGACAAACCTGTACCAAGGCCCAAAACTGTCATGATTTTTTTGCTATTGCGTACAATAGCCCGACCTACCGCCTGTGCGACACTTTTGAGTTTTCCAAACATTTTTAATCCTTTCTTCGTTTGGAGTTAATATATAAACCGTCTCCGTTGCGGTTTATTTCCTAAAACTTAACCATACGACTAATAGCATATCCGGCTGAAATACATGCTTTCATCACATAATAAAATGCGATTACAAAATTCAAACAAAACCAAAGGTAATGAAAGAAAAAAGCAAATGGTGACGTAAATTCCATAGTAACCCCCTAAATAGGTATTGCATCTTCTCTCTGCTGGTTATAGACTCGAATCATCTTTCTTTGACGCTTTGATAAACGCTCAATACCCCCATAAATTTCATGTTCCAACCACTCATAAAACTCATCTTCACCCTTGGCAAGTCTCAACATACCCAATGTTGCAGAAACACTTGTGGATATCCAATTTTGAGACTTTTCTACCGAGTCTTCTTTCTTCTCATTGCGAAGTTTCAAATCACCCGCATATAGTTCTGTGATAATTGAATACCACCAGTCCAACATCTGACAGCGAGAAACATTTGTACTGCTGGAACGGTCTATAAATTTTATATTTGAAGCAATATAGCCACCAATTTTCCCGGCGAATAATTCCACATCATCACAACAGGCCAATGCAAATACCACCTTTTGGCCGAACTCCTTTACAAATTCCGTCTCAAATCGATTGCATTTTTGAAGGCCGTTTGTTTCCTTCTCTTTATCATAGCATCGAGTATATTTACCGCCCCCCTGCTTTCCACGTGTGCCGAAGCCAACACCCTCGGCGTGATGTTCCTCTCCGTCATAGCTGATTTTACGGCGGCCGGCAAAAGGTTCATAATTGCGATAGCCCGTAATATTACCCTTTTCAGCCGCTTCAATGATTTCATCAATTGAAACACGCTTTTTGTAATCATCGAAAAAGAGATCAATACGAGTACCGAGGAACCAGTAATCATAGACCAAAGTTTTCACCAGGGAAAAAAGCGTATCAGCATCAAGCGTATCCAATGCACTGCCTGTGATCGATACGCAGGCCCGGCCCTTATGACGCTTTTTGCAGACTTCATAGTCAGTATCAAAATAAACAGTCACGTTAAACGGTTCAAATGTGTATGACCGATTATAACGATACCGACCGAAGCCCTGTAATTCCGGTTCAACTTCAAAGACTTCCGAAAGATAGCGAACCACGGCAGCGACTTTGTTATGCGGGATTGTGCCTTGAAGCCAATGGACGCCGATTTCCCCCGATTTCGTGCGAAAATCTTCTCTTTGTCGAGGAACCACCCCTAATAGTGTCGGGGTGGTGACAGCAGACGGACAAGCCTCGCCTGACGGCTCGGCTTGACCCGTCTCGCCGTAACTACTACCATCCGTGATATCCCACAAATTGTCCATCCCTGAAAACCTTTCTATTGTCACTACGCGACCCCCCGAAAATTGGAAGCGTGACTATTTTTACTTTCGCCCTGCGGGCGACCTCGGCGAGACCTAATGGACGGGGTTTCCATTAACCCCAGCCCATCAGGAACCGCAACCCTCGCCATTTTTATTTCTTCTTGAGTTCTTCAACCACTGCGATACCGAATTTGACTTTCTGCTGACCGGTACCTTTCTTGACCTCAACCGCCAGGGAACCACCGGCCTTAACCATCTTGCCGGTCAGCTTGCGGAATTGCTCAGCTTCTACCGGGTCCATCATGATTGTCTGTGAGCCGCCCCAGTATTCCAGCTTCACATAAGCCAGTGTTTCGCCATCATTGCTCTGAAAGCTGTTAACATCAACTACAAGTGCCTGATCTACCGACCATTTCAATCCGTTCATTTCCATAGTGTACTACCTTTCCTTAAAATTGATTAATAGTTACAGCGTTAAAAATTCGTTCGGGTTATCGCTTGCACTGGCAAGCACGGCAGCGAATATGCTTTTTAGAAGTCTAATCGTAGTAGCCCCCTATTCAGCCGTGCAAACAGAACGATGCAAAATCTTACCGACTGTTTTACCGTTGCGTACAACATTCCATTTGAGGCCAAAGCAATAATCATCACGCCCGACATCCTCAATAGTTAACGATTCATCGATACGACGAATCAATCCCTTGACAACCTCTTTAGTTGTCGCCAACATGCCAGTTGCCCCCTCATCCATCAAAATCTCATATACATATTCCATAGTCCCCATTCCTTTCATTTCATTAATTACTTTGGTTGACTAAACTTTTCGTTCAACAGACCTTTACGCAGCATACAAACTTTGTTTTCCTGTTGATGCTCGAAGTTCACACAGCTTTCAGCATCCATAAACAAAGACTTGCCTTGCCAGTCATGTATGACAATAGGTGTATCATCCGAAAACCCCATGTTCTTAATGTACTGCTTGAGTTGTCCAATAGTCATCTTTCATTCCTTTCATTTCAATTCAATTGACTTTATTTATCTGACCGGACAGTACCCAACTAACCGGACGTTTTTTTGTTTCTGAATCCCACTCAACCTTAATTCGCTGCGGTACACTATGAAGATCAAAACCGATCACCGTACCAAAGACAGGCTTATGCTTAATCTGGCCGATATATTTTTCCGGTATCCCATCCATGCGAACACGAT
Source organism: Sedimentisphaerales bacterium (assembly GCA_028282905.1). Taxonomy (GTDB): domain Bacteria; phylum Planctomycetota; class Phycisphaerae; order Sedimentisphaerales; family Anaerohalosphaeraceae; genus 4572-13. The sequence continues at coordinate 46,421 of JANQGW010000113.1, forward strand.
CTCTCATGAAGAATCCCGACATTATCCCGCCCTCCTTTGTAATTGCTCTAATACATAACCGCCCCACTGTTCAGCCATCGCATTTGCAATACCAGGGAAAGTTTTAGAGCGTAATAGTTGACGCTGTTTACCTGATGTTTTCATGCCCTCTGTGAAATAAACATTTTTACCGTCTTCTCTGGTGTACTGCGGTTTTGGTTTTGGCAACGAAGTATCAGAAATCCCGAACAAGGGCAAACCGCCTATATGAATGGCCGGCAAATTCTTTAACCATAAACAAGTCAACTTTCGAGCATTATCGCCAAACTGAAACGGCTGGACTGTCTGGTCTGGTTTTCTGAATTTACGATTTGCATATCCGCAGGGATTTTCCAATGCCACATATTTAATTTTTGAATTGTATAAACGAATGAAGAATTGCAGAGCCTTTTCACGCTTTGCAATTCTTTCTGGATTGTCTTTAAGATATTTATTACCAGCCAAAGACAAATACTGACAAGGCGGGTGTGCGATCATCATATCCCAACCCCCGTCAACAATGTCCCACACATCGCCCTGATAATGTGGTCCAGGCAATTCAGACGGCAACATGTCACAGGACACCGCATCATAACCACGGCAGCGAAACGCCTCACGAACAGTACCGGAGAACTCACAGGCGATCAGGGCTTTCATTATGCCGCCCTCCTGTGCATAGCTCCGACCCGCCGGACGGTTCCGGGCGTGTTAGGCCTGCTTGTTGCCAGCGAGTCAGAATTGACCACAGAAAAACGCCCCGAACGTCTGGGGGTGTGAACGTTCGAGGCTATTAAAGAAATGAAAGCATCATTATAGACAGAAAAAAACCGTACCGGCAACACACCGGCACGGCACACCGCTTGGAGCGATGAAAGCTGTCTAAGTCCCCACCCAGACGGATTTTTAAACGATACACCTACAAAAAAAGACCGCGAGCCAAAGAATTTTTTCCTTGACGTCAGCGGCCTATATTTTGTAGGATTTAAGTTTGACATTGAAAGTCCCAATTTTCAGTGTCCACGCTCTTGGGTGTCCGTTGCACCGCAAGGGCTTTTTTTCTGTTCATAGGAAAAATTATAGGAGTTATAAGATCATGTCAACAAAGAATTTACAAGATTCATCGGGTCGACTCCCGCCGCCTCCAGTCTTCGTTCGGGGCGTCAAGCAACGAACGAAGGCTGTCGCGTCGAAGCGAAAGCGAAGACGGACCTGTCACAAATTTAGAACAGGAAGCTGACCCGACTTGTTGAGTCAGAAGGAGATGGTTCGGAAAGCGGTGGATTTCGCAATCCAGACATCATGACATACGAGTTGACCAAGTCATCGTCTTCGTACGAATTCGTTGTTGAATGTCCAGCCAAGGACTTCTCTCATCACATTGGGTCGATAATCCATGCGATTCCGGAGTATCTGAGCCCGATGTAATCCCCAGAGGAAAAATGGCTTAGAATTGTGAAAAATAAGGATGAAAAACTCATCATAATAGAAAAGAAATATGATGAGTTTTGA
>JANQGW010000133.1 GCA_028282905.1 Sedimentisphaerales bacterium
AAAACATGCTAACCGGAAGTCAAAATCGTCAAAAGTCTCTACTGACTAACTGTCCCATTTTGGTTGAAACGGTACAAGATATATCAACGTGGAATATATTTTTCTGAAAAAACACGCAAATGGACACGCTCACATCTGGGCAGACTACTTCGCAATCCATTTTACATTGGGAAATTCCGCTGGCACGACCAGATTTATGAGGGCAAGCATGAACCGATTGTAAATAAGAAAGTCTGGAACAAAGTCCAAAAGATCCTTGATGGCCGTAGTAATACCAAAACGTCTAAGAAACGAAGTTTTACATATGGTCACGGTTTGATCAAATGCGCCGATTGCGGTTACAATATAACGGCTGAAACACACAAAAAACGGTATACATATTATATTTGTTCTCAGCGAAGGTATATTGAACATATCGAAAAGCCGGCCTGGGTTCCAGAACACAAAGTTGAATCACAAATCATATCTTTGTTGGAAAAGCTCGTGCTACCCAAAGATGTTTATGATTGGGTAATGGAATACCTGAAAAGGTCATCAAATAAGGATACATCTGACGTTGAAAAGGAATTGAAATCTCTGAAAAGGAAAATCTCTGAATCGCAGAAAATCGTAGATTCTATTCTGCTTAGAGCTGCCCAAGTAGAGGATAGTCTTGCTGATAATTTTATGAGATTGGCACAAGAGCGTCAAAGTGAGGTGAAAATTCTGCAACATCGCTTTGATCAACTCAAGTCAGGTTTTCAGGAAGATAACGATAAACCGGTGGAAATTCTCGAACTCGCACAAAGTCTTTCAAAACAATATGTTACATTAAAACCGTCCCAAAAACGCCAAATAGCAAGTTCGGTGTTCTCGAACTTGCTGTTAAATGGCGTAAGTCTTTGTGCAGACTATAGGTTACCGTTCGCGATATTAGCAAATAACGCGAACCGTCCCCTTAAGGGTGGCTGAGGAGATTCGAACCCCCGACCCCTAGAACCACAATCTAGTGCTCTAACCAACTGAGCTACAGCCACCATCAAGACTCAAATCGGCTCTGAGCCGTTCGAGACAAGTGGCGAATTGTACCGATTTTTACCCCCGATGTCAACACATTGGCCAAAAATCCGGCAAAATATGCGTTTTTCGGCCTCAAAATCCCCCGAAATTGCCCAAAAACGCCTGTCAATCGCTGAAAACCGAGGCATTTAATTCCCCGCCTTTTCAAGGAGAGGTGGCCGCAGGCCGGGGTGGTTTTGAGATAATGTATGGCTGTAAGGCCGGATGTCTAATAACACTACCCCCTCCCCCCTTCGGGGTACTCCCCCTTGACAGGGGGAGAGTTATAAACCGCCGCAGTGGAGTAGCGGAGGGCATTGGCTAATGTGCGGGCGAGACGCCCGCGCTCCCAGATGCCGCCGGAAGTTGGCGGTACATTATTTTTCGTCTTCGTCGTCTATGTATTCGGAGGCTTCGAGGTATTCTTCTTCGTCCTCTTCTTCAGTCTCGCTGTCGTCTTCGCCTGCTTCATCTTCCTCCTCATACTCCTCATCGTTTTCGCCGTCGACGTCTTCTTCTACTTCTTCGTACTCGTATTCTTCGCCGTCTTCGACTTCTTCGTATTCGTCCTCAGCAGCGTCGTCTTCGGTCAGGTCGGCGTAGCCAGCGACTTCGTCTTCGATCATATTCTTTTTCATCGCCTTGTATTCTTCCAGTGTCATGACGACTTCGCGTGCCTGGCTGCCCTTGTACTCACCGAGCAGGCCGGTGCCGGCCATCATCTCGATAATGCGCGACGCCCGGGCATAGCCGATGCCGAGCCGCCGCTGCAGCAGCGATACACTGCCTCGCTGCGTTTCCAACACGACTTCTACCGCGTCCTCGAACAAGTCGTCTTTTTTCGCCGCCGACAAATCGACCTTATTGAGCTGCATCAAGTCCCGGCTGTACTGCGGTTGGGCGACGTTCTTGAGGAATCCTACCACGCCGCGGATTTCATCATCATCCAGATAAGCGCCTTGGGCACGCATCAGTTCGCTGGTGCCGGGCTTGAGGAACAGCATATCGCCCATGCCCAGCAGGGTTTCGCCGCCTTTGCTGTCGAGAATGATCCGGCTGTCCATACCGGAGGCGACGCGGAAGGCGATTCTCGCGGGCATGTTGGACTTGATCAAACCGGTGACAACGGTGCGCTCCGGTCGCTGGGTTGCCAGTATCAAATGGATGCCGACCGCCCGGCTCTTCTGGGCGATGCGGACGATATACGATTCGACTTCTTTGCCGGAGGTCATCATCAAATCCGCCAATTCGTCGATGATAATCACCAGGTGCGGCAGCTTCTTTGGAATCATCGCTTCTTCTTCCGGCGTCGAAGGATTAAACCGCGAAATCAGTTCCTCCTGTTCCAGGATATTGTATGAGGCAATGTTTCGCACCTGGGCTTCTTTGAGCAGTTCGTAGCGTTTGTCCATTTCCTCGACGGCCCACTCCAGAATTTGCTCGGCCCGGCGCATTTCGGTCACCGTCGGGCACATCAGGTGCGGAATCGACTCAAAGGCGGCCATTTCCACCATTTTCGGGTCAATCAGAATCAGCTTGACCTCATCGGGCCGGCGGGTCATGAGAATACTGATAATAATCGTATTGATGCAGACACTCTTACCGGAGCCGGTGGTACCGGCAATCAGACAGTGCGGCATTTCCGCCAGGTCGGAGACCAGTGCTTCGCCGGAGGAGTTCTTGCCCAAAAATAGCGGCACCTGCATCTTATTGACCTTGGCGCTGGCTTTTTCAAACAGTTCTTTGAGCCGGACGGTTTCCCGCTGGCTGTTCGGCACTTCGATGCCGATAGTATGCTTGCCCGGCAGCGGCGCGACCACACGGACGGTGCCTGACCCCAGCGCCCGGGCCATATCGTTGGCCAGTGTGGAAATCTGGTTGACCTTGATGCCCTTGGCCAGTTCCAGTTCGTACATCGTAATCGCCGGGCCCGGTTCGGCATTGACCACCTCGGCATTGACGCCGAATTCGTTGAGCGTTGCCTCCAGCGCATCGGCCTTGTGCTCGACCATCTTCGTCTGAATCGCGGTAAAGCCGCTTTCCGGTTCGACCAAGTGATCCAGCGGCGGCAGTACATAGTCGTCATAGGTCCGCTGCACCTGTACCGGCTGTTTGGGTTTGGCGACAACTTTGCGTTTTTTGATTTTGACTTTACGTTTCTTCTTTTTCTTTTTCATTGCCGGCTCAGCAACCGCTGCTTCGACTGATTCATCGTGTTCTTCGGGCAGTTCTTCGTATGCTTCTTGGTCACCGGCGTCTTCAACTTCTTCCTCAACCTCCTCGATCGGTTCTTCATAGACTTCTTCGTATTCTTCCGTTTCGGCCTCGGCGGTTTCAGCGTGGGCGGCGGTAAATTCCTTGACCGCCTGACTGAAGGATTTTTTCTTTTCCTTCTGTTTTTCGCTAAGCCGGGTCCAGATGCCGCCCAGGGCCGCGGAATGTTCGCGGGTTGCCTGCCAGGCGGGCTCGGCCAGTCCCAGTGTTTTCAGGACGCCGGCGCCGAATCCGCGAATCGCGGCGAACACCACCGTATCGGCCAGTAAAATCGCCCCGACAATCCATGCACAGACCACCACCAGCCATGTGCCCAATGCCGCAAGGTGCTGGCTAAGGAAAAGGGCGGTTGCGACGCCCAATACGCCGCCGTTGCCGGTTGGAAACGAGCCGCTGTGGTACAGGCCCACCGGTTTCGTCGGCCAGAGCAGATGCCACGTGGCCGAAGCCGCGGTGACCAAAAGTACCATCCCCACGGCCCGCAAAATCGGCTGGGTGACGGGTTTGCCGAACAGGTGAATCGTCAGCGTTATTGAAATCGCGGCCAGGCCCAGCAAGACCCCCGGCCCGAAGTAATAGACCGTATAATAAGCTAAAAACGCACCAACCGGCCCAATCCAGTTGGCCTCCTTGGCATTATTGGGCGAGACATAGCCGCTTGGCGCATCGGCCATGTTGAAGCTGAGTACGCTGAAAAACAGCAGCAGACAGAACAGCAGCAAGAATCCTTCAAAAGCAATACGATATAAATGTCCGTGTTTCACGATAAATCCTTATATGGTAATATGATAGCAATATTTCAACAAATCCGTGGTCTTCTCGGCGCAGCCAATGCCCGCCAAAAAGTCCCGCAACAAAGTATATCGGCCAGATTCTTAAAATCACTGAAAAAACGGCGGTAACAATATTGATAGAGGTATTTTTGGTTTGAGGCATGAGGCCATAGGGGCTAAGCATGAATTGAATATGGTTATTTGTCGATTGGAAATTAGTAGAAATCGGTGTATAATAGCAAGCGATTATAATTTTCATGGAGGTGATTATGAAGAAGTATTCAGCTGTTTCATTGTTGGCGGTTTGTTTTTGTGTTGGAGCTGTTTTTGGGGCGGATTCCGCGTGGCGGCCGGGCGCGGGGACGGATGCGAATAATCGTAAACCGCGGAAGATTCTGTTTGTCGGCAACAGTTATGTGTATTTCAACGATCTGGATGTGGTGCTGAAGAAGCTGGCCGCTTCGGCTTCGCCGCCGGTGAAGCTGCTAACGGCGCGGGTGGTGCAGGGCGGAGCGACGCTGGAGATGCACTCGAAAGCCCCTAAAACGCTTGAGAAAATCAACCGAATCAAGTGGGATGTCGTGATTCTTCAGGAACAGAGCACTCGCCCGACAACGCATCCGGCTATCTTTTCTCAATATGCCCAGAAACTGGACGCACTTATCGACCGGCGCGGCGCCAAGACGGTGTTGTTTATGACGTGGGCGCGTCAGCATAAGCCGGAGATGACCGCGCTTTTGAATCGGGCCTATACGCAAACGGGTAAAAAGCTGGATGCCTTTGTCGCCCCGGCGGGACTGGCCTGGGCCGCGTCGCTGAAATTGCATCCGGAAATTGCCCTGCACGATGAGGACAAATCACACCCGAATCCGCAGGGCATGTATCTGACGGCGTGCGTGTTTTATGCGACGCTGACCGGCCAAAGCCCGGAGGGACTGTCTAATGGCGGCTTGCAGGAGGTCACGACCGAACAGGCCCGGAAACTGCAAAAAATCGCCTGGCAAACCGTTCAGGCCTATGCCAAACAGCACTCGGAGGTTGCGGAGAAGTGATTTTTCGTCTTTTGGCGGAAATCGTCTTTGGATATGAAAAAAGGGCTTCCGGCGTGATTATCAGGTATTCTCCCTATTCATATATCAAGAAAGGGGCGTTTTTGGGGTAATTTCAAGGATGGATTAGGAAAAATCTTGAAATATCCATTCATTATCGGGTACAATGAACTCATCATCAGAAGATAAGCTTTTTTGTTCGTTTGTAAGTGGAATTCGGTTGTTGAAAGAGAAATTAACAAAGGGTGGTTCCATGGTTTCTACAAAGAAAGGCTTCACACTTATCGAACTGCTGGTGGTCATCGCGATTATTGCGCTGCTGCTGGCGATTGTCCTTCCAAGTCTCAAGCGTGCTAAGGAGATCAGCAAACGCTTGGTCTGCATGAGCAACCAAAGGCAACTGTCTCTGGCGTGGACGCTTTATGCGGAAGCTAATGACGAGAAATTTTGCAGTCCAGCTCCCGGCCTTGAGGCGGAGTCATGGGTTGCCTGGAAAGGCTCGGGGTGGCCAAACAGCTGGGATTCAGATGAGTGGGAGGAATCGATTACCGAAGGGGCGTTGTTCCCATATACCGAAAATCAGGATGTCTATCGCTGCCCGGCGGGGGAAAAAAACGAGCAGATTACCTATACCAGTTTCCCCTCGATCGGCTGGCGGAGCCGCAACAGCTATAGTGGTGCCCAGTACGGTGAGGTGGTCTATAAAATGTCGGAACTGAAGCAGACCGCTCAGCGTGGTGTGTATATTGATGAGGGACGACTGACACCTGACTTTTACATGGTGCATTATCAAGCGGAGCAGTGGATCGATCAACCCTCGGTACGTCATAACGAAGGAGTGACAATCTCGTTTGCAGATGCTCATGCTGAGCATTGGAAATGGCAGGATGCCCGTACCAAAGAGATGAGCCGGATGGAATGGTCACGCTTTCAATCGGCCTGGCAGGGGAAAGACTGCCCGGATAACGATGACCTGTACAAAGTCCGCCGTGCCGCATGGGGAAGTTTGGGGCCGTAGCAGTCAGACTGGATTCCAGGATTTAAGGGGGATGTTTTTGTTCGCTCGTCGAGTGGATTCAGTTGTTGAAAGAGAAATTGACAAAGGGTGGTTCCATGGCTTCTGCAAAGAAAGGTTTCACACTCATCGAATTGCTGGTGGTTATTGCGATTATTGGGCTGCTTTTGGCGATTGTCCTGCCCGGGCTCAGAGCGGCTAAGCGGAAAGCCCAATCAACGGTTTGCATGACCAATATCCGTCAGTGGGGAATGTTTTATTCACTTTATGCCAATGACTATGATGGTAATTTCCCTGAATATATTGTTCCGGACCATTCTTTTATGGAGTCCTTGCGGGACTACTACGACGACATCAATAAAATCAGGACATGTCCCGCCGCAAATAAAATATCGACTGCCAATCCTACAGGACTTCAGCCGGAAAGTTATTTCGGCAGCACGTTCAATGCCTGGCAGATTGATCCGGTTGCAGCTTGGCTGGATGATGAGGATTGGGGGATTGGAAGCTATACGGAAAACTCATGGATAAGGAAAATGTCGTATCCGGAGAAGGAATGGGTGAAGTTGACCGCGGTCAAAGTGACGTCAAAAGTACCTCTTTTGCTGGATGGCCGATGGCATGACAGTCACGTTGAAAGCGTTGTGCCCCCGGTTCCGAGTCCGGTAGAAGAAAGGGCTTTTTATAATCTCGGCAACTGGAGTACCATCAGGACGTATGTGATGCGACGGCACAAAAAAGGCATCAACGGTGTGATGGTCGATATGTCAACGATTAATATTCAGGCTGAGGATCTCTGGTCTTACAAGTGGCATAAGCAATTTCAGAGCAGAGAGGTTAATCTGGATTGGCTAAAAAGTGATTTGTAAAATAGTCCAGGCGGTCTCTTCTGAATACTTACTGTTAAAGTCTTATGAATCGAATAAAAAAGGCCCCGGTTTTTAAGCCGGGGCCTTTTGTGTTACTATTGTTTTGCTTTGTCGCCAGTGTTATCTGACGAACTCGACGTTGAGCATGTGGGTCGAGCAGGAAATACACGGATCGTATGCTCGCACCAGCATTTCCATTTTCTGACGCAGTGCGTCTTCGCCTTCGTGCATGTATTCGGGAACCAGTTTTTCGAAGTCCAACTGGATGTTGGCGTGGTTCTGGTTGGTCGGAATACAGCAGTTGCCCCAGACACATTCACCGTTCTTGTCGAACTCATAGGCGTGGAACAGGATACCGCGGGGTGCTTCGATGGCGGCATAGCCTCGGCCGGCTCGCGGCGTGATGTCCAGTGTTTCTTTCTTGAGGCCGCGGGTCAGCAGCGTGTCGATGATTTCCAGGCTGGCTTCAACGACGTGAGCGGCTTCGACCAACTGGGCGACGTTATTCATGTAAGTGTTGCAGGTGCCGGTGGTCAGGCCGAACATTTCGACAACCTGCTTGGCCAGCGGGCTGAGGAACTCGGACTGGTTTTTGTACCGTGCCAGAGCACCGGCAAAGTACGCATCACGATTCCACTTGCACCACTTGGCGGTTGATTGCGGATGCACGTATTCGTTGGCAACGCTTTCCCATTTATTGACGGGCATGTCACCTGAGCCGTTGCAGTCGGTGCTGGTAATGTCGCCGTGATAGAACGAGTATTCGCTGAGCGTGCCCTTGTACAACGGATTGGTCTGCTTGAGCGAGACGTATTCGGTTTCACGGTCAAACGCCGGCAGATTGCCAGCAACGCTGAGAACGACCTTGCAGATTTCCACCAGGTCCGGCACAATCGCTTCCAGACCGGCCTTGAGGTCACGCAATTCCTGTTCGGTCGGAATTTTTGTCATGCCGCCGGGCGTCAGTGTGATCGGGTGGGTAATCCGCCCGGCCAGCAGGGAAGACATCTGGTTGGCAACGCGGTGGCACTTGACGATCTTGAGAACCGCATCGGTGGCTTTGGATGCCAGCGGGACGACAGATTTTTCGCCAAACAGATCCGGCGCGACCAGATAACCGACGTGCAGGACGTGGCTTTGCAGCTGTTCAGAATAATGCATCAGGTGGCGAACCAGGTCGACCTGCTCGGTTACTTCCAGTCCGAGGGCATCTTCGACGGCCTTGGTGGCGACCAGTGAGTGAGAAATCGAGCAGATGCCGCAGATACGCGACACGATGGTCTGGATGTCATCATAGCGGCGGCCCCGTACCATCGCTTCAAAGAAGCGCGGCGCTTCGGGAACCTGCCATTCGCACTTTTCAATCGTTCCGTCCTTGATGTTGACCACAATGTTGCCATGGCCTTCAACACGGGTAATGTGATGGACGTTAATGTTTATATCTTTACTCATAACAATGGCCCTTCGCTTCTTATTTCGTGTTAAACAATACCAGTTTCTGTTTCAGGTCATCAACCGTCAGGTTGTACTTTTCCATGACCTCCTGTGCCGCTTCGACGTTGGGATTTTCGACCATGCCGCGGCAGCCAAAGCAGCGCCAGCCCGCTGACGGGCACGGAGCATCGCAGCCGGCCCGGGTGACCGGTCCCAGACAGATTTCGTTGTATTCGTAGCGGCAGATGTTTTCTTTGGCCTTGCACTCGACGCAGACGGGATAGTCCGGTACGAAAGGCGTTTTGCCCAGCAGCAGCGACCGGATGATCTGGGCGAACTCGGCGGGGTTGATGGGGCAGCCCGGAATCTTGAAATCGACTTCGACGACTTCATCGACCGCCTGAGTCATTTCGGTGTGCAGGTGAGCCATCTTGCCGTCTTCGCCGTACACGCATTCACGTACTTCATTCAGGTCGAAGTTATTCTTCATCTTGTTGACGCCGCCCATCGTGGCACAGGCGCCGAGAGCGATGAGGATTTTCGCCCGGCTGCGGATGACTTCCAGCCGCTTGGCATCTTCTTCGCGGGTGATCGACCCTTCGATGATGGCGATATCATATTCATGGCTCTGTTCGCTCATGGCTTCACGCCATTCGACGACATCGACCAGTTCGATCAGGTTGAGGATGTCTTCTTCAAGGTTGACGATCTGCAACTGACAACCTTCACAACATGCAAAATCAAATATGGCTACTCTCGGTTTACTCATTTTAAATCGCCTCCGGTACAAGGGCCAAGTCGCTGTATCGGAATACCGGGCCGTCCTGACAGACGTACTGATCGTTCATCTGGCAGTGGCCGCATTTTCCGACGCCGCACTTCATTCGCCGTTCAAGGTTGACATAGATTTGGGATTCCGGTACGTCCGCTTCGGCCAGGGCCATCAGCACAAACTTGTACATGATGGGCGGGCCGCAGACGAGTACCTGTGATGTCGGCAGGTCGCTTTCGATCTTCGGAATCAGGGTGGTCACGACGCCGACGTTGCCATTCCAGCATTCATGGGCTTCGTCGATGGTTTCCCTGACGATCATGTCCTTGCGATCTTCCCAGAGAGCGATTTCTTCGCGGAACAGACGCATATCATGGCACTTGGTGCCGATCAGGACGGTAATCTTGCCGTAGTCCTGACGGTTGTCCAGAGCGTAGCGGATGAAGGACCGCTGGGGCACCAGGCCGATACCGCCGCAGATAAAGACCAAATCCTTGCCTTTGGATTCTTCGATGGGGTACGTTGAACCGTAAGGGCCGCGGACGCCGAGCTTGTCGCCGACTTCCAGTTTGTGGATGGCTTTGGTCAGGCTGCCGACGTTACGAATCACCAGTTCGAGGCCTTTTTGCGTGGGCGATGACGAAATGGAAATCGGTGCCTCACCGATGCCTGCGATCGACACTTCCACAAACTGGCCGGGAACATAATCAAAATCTTCGCCGGATTCTTTTTCCAGATGCAGATACAGCTCTGTGCCGTTGAGCATCCGGCGTTTGGTGATCGTGCAAAGTTCCGGCAGGTAGATATCTTTCTGGCCGTTACTACAGTTACACATTGTGTTTCTCCTTATTGATAGGTCCACGGGGGACGGATTAACCGATTTCTGTTTCTGTCATCAGTGCGTTATAGATTTCCACCGGGTTGGCAATTTTCGACGTGCAGGCGGTGATGCAGCGACCACAGCCGACGCAGGCGATTTCGCCGTCGATTTTACCGGGAACGTATTTACCCTTGCGGTACAGACGGTGGCGGAAACGATCCGCACGTTTCTGGCGGAAGTTGTGGTTGCCGGCGACCGTTGCGAAGTTCTGCAGCAAACAGCCGTCCCAGGCACGATAGCGGCAGCCGCTCTTCATGTCCCATTCGACCTCATCCTGAACATCGAAGCAGTAGCAGGTCGGGCAGACCTGGTTGCAGGAACCGCATGAATAACACAGGCGGGCCTTTTCTTCCCAGATGGGATGCTCGTAGGCCTTTTCCAGCAGCTTCGGCAGGAAGGCCGGTTTGCAGTCCAGTTTGTGCTGGTCGAGGGCGGTTTCGTTCTTTTCGCGAGCCGCGTTGCGTTTGCTGACCGCGTCGGGAGTTGCTTCGACGGCGCCGGGCATCTGCTTGACGAGGGCTTCACCTTTTTCGGTAGCTGCTTCGACGACATAGGCATCGCCGATATCGGTCAGCATAATGTCAAAGCCGGATTCGGCCGTGGTGGTGTTCATCGAAGAAGCAAAGACATTTTTGCTGGGTGTGACCACGTCGCAGGCGATGATGGTCAGGTTGTTGCGTCGATTCATGTAGTGGCTGTCGTATTCGCCCTGACGGAACAGTTCGTCCATCTGATTGATGGCGATCATGTCATAGGGGTGAACGCCGATCAGGACTGCCGGGGCAGTGTTCTGGACGGTCTGACTGTCGCCGCCGACTTCAAACGACAGCAGGGTTTCTTTTTGGGGCAGGACATACTTTTTCGGCGGCAGAATCGATACGTCATAGTCCAGACGCAGGTCATCAGCGTTGTTCAGTTCGCCGAAAGCAAACTTGTCATCCTTGGCCTGAATACCGATGACGGATTGATCCGAATCGACCAGCGCGGAGACAAACTGCTTGAATTGTTCTTTCGTGACTGTGCTTACACTCATGGTTATTCCCACTTCCTATAAACTGGTTTCACTCCTGTTACTATTACCCGTGATAAACTACTCACTGCTAACGACAATTTTCAAACAACTTTTCGCTAATGAATCGTCATTAGCGATGAACAACTAAATATAATACGGCAAAATTCCCAGTTCCATGGCGATATCAATGGTGACGACCTTGACCCGCTTGGGCACATCCAGATAACAGGGCGACAGATTCAGGATTCCCTTGACGCCGGCAGCGACGAGTTCTTCGGCACACTGCTGGGCGGCTTCGGCGGGAACGGCGAGAATGGCCAGGTGGATGTCACGTTCCTTGAGGGTGTCGATGTGGCTGATGTCCTCAACCGTGATATGGGCGATTTTTTTGCCGATTTTGTTTGTTTCGTTGTCAAAGATCGCGGCGATGTCAAACCCGAACACCGAAAATCCCGGATAGGCGGCGATGGCCGCTCCGAGCCGGCCGGCACCGATCAGGGCCGCCTGCTGGGTGACATTGAGCTTCATAATATTGCGGATCTGCTCGGCGGTCGAGTCCACCGGGTAGCCGATGCCGCGAGTACCAAAGGCACCAAAGTACGACAGGTCTTTGCGAATCTGCGGCGGGTTCAAATGAAGCCGCTCGGCTAACTGACGGCTCGAGATGGTTTCCTGCTGCTGCTGCTGGAG
>JANQGW010000140.1 GCA_028282905.1 Sedimentisphaerales bacterium
TACTGGGGGTCATAATGAAAATAATCTCAGTACCTTTTTCTTCAAAATCCTTACTGGAAAACAGGATTCCCAGCAACGGAATATCCTTTAAAAACGGAATACCTCGAACCACAGAGCGTTTTTCACTCTTTCTCATACCGCCGATAATCAGGCTTTTCCCCGGTTCGATGCGGTTCTCTTCGGCACTAATGGACCGCTCGGTAATAATGGACCGCTGGACAACGCCTTCCGGCTTGGAACGGGAGCCAATTTTAATGTCTGTCGTCAGGCCAATTGAACCATCGGCATAGACCTGCGGCGTTACCGACAGGGTGTTTTCCACCCAGACATATTTGGTAATGTTATAAACACCGCTGGAGCCGCCGCTGCCGGTTTTAACCTCTTCGATCGGTGCATAGTCCTTGATCGTGACCGTTGCTTTTTTGCCGTTAATTGTTTCCAATTGCGGGTTCAGCAGGATTTTCAGATACCCGCGACTGACCAGCACATCCACCACTGTCCGAACCTGGTGACCGGGAACCCCCTTATCGATCCAGTACCCGAAATCCAGCCCGAAGTTGCCGCGTTCGGCTTCGCGCAGTGATGCCCCCGGAAACGCTGGGTCGGGATATTTCCCTTCCCCCAGCGTAATCCCTTCGCCGAGTAAATTCTCAACCAACAGCGTGGTTTCCCAGTCCATCGTGATATCGCCAAACCGCTCCAGGATCAAACAATCCACATTGACCTGTATCGGGGCGACATCCACCATTTCAAGATAACTCTTGGCCGCATCGGCCTGTGCCTGTTCCTTGCAGTACACGACAATCTGATTTGTCGCAAGGTTTATCGTTGAAGTCAGTCCAAGTTGCTGCTGGACCAGGGCCGCCAGATCGCCGGCGGGATGATGTTTGGTAAAATAAAAGACTTTCAGGCCATCCTTGATCTGAAGCTGCTGAGTCGGCTGACGATAGACTTCCGGCAAGGGGTTGCCGGCATGCGGAGTTTCGCGCACCTGGCTCAATTCATCCAAAATCGCCATAGACTCAATTTCCGTTTGCTTTTCGGCAAAAAAATCACCACAGCCGTTCATCAAACAGGCCAGGAAAACTCCTGCAAGCAGAGCAATTACTTTCTTCATTGTATGCGGATTGTCTCTCATTATTCCGTCTTCGGTTCGCCGGTTGCTTCAGGTTTGACCGCTTCCTTTTCGGCCGGCGCTTGTTTTTCTAATTCCTGAATTTGCTTTTGAATTTTATCGGTTTCCTGACGGGCCTTTTGGGCCTTATCCGTCAGTTCTTTAGCTTTGGCTTCAGCCTGCTGAAGTGCCTTCAGGGCTTGCTCAGCCTGCTGTTTGGCTGCAGCCGCTTCAGCCGTCGCCTTGTCCAACTCGCCCTGTGACTGCGATATTCTGGCCTTTTGAGCGGCGGCTTCTTTCGCCGCAGCCTCAGCGGCAGTTTCAGCCGCTTTCTTTTCTGCCGCAGACTTCTCAATCAAAGCGATGGCCTCCTGTGTCTGAACACGAAGAGTTTGTGCTTCCATGATCGCATGTTCGGCCCGCAGCCGCTGAGCCTCTGCCGTTCGCTGAGCTTCGGCGGTCTGGATTTCAAGACGAACCTTTTCGGCCTCGGCTTCGTCACCGCGTTGACCAACAACATGCGTATAGGCTTTGGTGCCCAGCGGGTCGGTTACAATCGCATCCAGATCGGAACCATACTTGGAGGTATCAAATTTCTCGCGAATCACGTCAGACATTACCTTGTAATCCACACCGCCCGAGGAAATACTCGGCGTTAGAACAAAAACGATTTCTGTCGCGTTTTCTTCAAAATCCTTACTGGAAAATAATATCCCGATCAGCGGCAAATCTTTAAAAAACGGCACACCGCGAATGACCGAACGATTTTCGGCTTTACGCATTCCACCAATGACCAGGCTCTTACCCGGTTCGATACGATTTTCCTGCACATTGATGGAACGTTCGGTAATAATGGATGTCTGAACCACTCCTTCCGGCTTGGATTTTGAACCGATGATGATATTGGTTTTTAATCCGATCGATCCGTCCGCATACACATACGGCGTTACATTCAAAATGTCCGAAACATTCTGATAGGTCGTCACCGAATACGGATTGCCCGACCGCTCGGTCACTGTCAGTTCCAGCGGCGCACGGTCCATAATCCGAACCTGAGCAGCTTTGCCGTTGACCGTTTCCAATGTCGGATTCATCAGAATTTTCAAATAGCCGCGGGATTCCAGCAAATCGACTACCGCACGAACCTGGTGGCCTGGCACTCCTTTGTTCATCCAGTATCCGATATCCAGTCCAAACTCGGCGCGTCGGCTCTCTCGCAACGACGCTCCCGGAAACGCCGGCCTCGGGAATTTGCTTTCGCCAAGCGTGATCTCCTGCCCCAAAAAGTTTTCGATCAGCAACGTGCTTTCCCAGTCCTTGGTCACATCACCGAATCGCTCCAAAATCAGACAATCAATATGCACCTGAATCGGCGGGACATCGACCTTCGCAAAATAATCCAAAAGCTGGTCACATTCGGTGTCATTGGCACAATGGATAATCATCTGATTAATGCTGGGATTGGTGCTGACCTTAAAACCCATCCCCTGAATCGTCCCGGCCAGTCCCTGAATCTGCTGTTCGAGAGGTTTGTTTTTGGGATTGCGATAGTTAATATTGCCGGAGGGCAGATACCGTGTAAAGTAAAACAACTTCACACCGTCGGCCACTTTGAGTCGTTTGGGCGGCTCACGATAAACCTGCGGCAGCGGATTGCCGACATGCGGATTTTCGCGTACCCGGCTGATATCGCGGATAACCGACTTGGACTCCAGTTCCGTTGGGGTCTTCTCAAAAAACTCTGTACAGCCCGTCAGTACCGCAACACAGTACAAACTCACAGCAATTATCAGATAATTGTTTTTAAACGTCATCTCTACTCAATAGTTATAATACAGCACACTCACGTTTGTTAATGCGTCATTATTAATGTTCGGACCGGATGTTGACATGCATCCATGATTGATTCAAGATTGAACTATCCTGTTTTGCAAGGCGATCACACACCGCAACTCTACTGCTTTCCATGCGGGCATATACGTCCCTTTCATGAATATCGGCTATAGGATGGCGTTTTCTCTAACGAAAAACCTCATCCATGAGCGATTTGTATCTATCGGGTTCCTGTTTTCCCGTATTTGAAAAGCCAGACGCCCGCGAGCAGGTAATTATTTCATTTTTTTGCAAATATTGGCTTCACCCCGCCAATCTTAGTGGATTTCGAGCGGTTTTTTTGATAATCTCTTCAAAATATGACAAAAGTAAACCCTTCCAATCCGGTTACTGTGGGATTTGTCGCTCTGGGCTGTCCCAAAAATATTGTCGATAGTGAAGCCATGCTCGCTCAGATCGGCCAGGCTGATTATGTGCTCAGCCCGGACCCGGACAATGCCGACGTGGTTGTCATCAATACCTGCGGTTTTATCGCCCCTGCCAAAGAAGAGGCACTGGACGCGATCCGTCAGGCCGTCAGCCAGAAAAAGAAGGGTTTTGTCCAAAAAGTCGTCGTTACCGGCTGTCTGTCCGAACGCATGGGTGAGACACTGGCCGACGAGGTCAAAGGCATTGACGCGATTGTCGGTCTGGCTCAGCGGGACCGAATCGCCGAAATCATTGCTGACTGTACGGCTAAAAAGATTCACAAACCCAAAAGCTATCTCGAATCAACCGACATCGCGATTCATGATGACCGAGGCCGACTGCTGATTACCCCCCGCCATTGGGCCTATCTGCGGATCAGCGAAGGCTGCGACCGTAAATGCGCGTTTTGCACGATTCCCGCTATCCGCGGACGATTCCGCAGCAAACCGCTGGACATGATTGTCAATGAAGCCCGTGAACTGGTCGATTACGGCGCTGTCGAATTAAGCATTATCGCTCAGGACAGTAATTACTACGGCAAAGATCTCAAGATAAATGATGGCCTGATTCAACTGATTGACGAGTTGGAAAAGCTGCCGTCACTGCGATGGATTCGCTTGATGTACCTGTATCCGGCGGGCATCAACAATGCACTGATTACCAAAATCGCTCAAAGCGACAAGGTGCTGCCGTATGTCGATATACCGATTCAGCATATTAACGACGACATCCTCAAGTCAATGCGACGGGCCGATACCAAGGCACACACCTCGGACCTGATAACCAAGTTCCGTGTAGCCATGCCGGAGGTGGCCCTGCGAACCACCGTCATCGTCGGTTATCCCGGCGAAACGGAGGCTCAGTTCGCCGAACTGCTGGACTTTATCGAATGGGCACAGTTTGACGCCTTGGGCTGTTTCCCGTATTTCCCGGAAATCGACACCCCCGCCGCCGCCCTGCCCAACCAGATTGATGATGAGGTTAAAAATGAGCGGGTGGACCGGCTGATGAGTCTCCAGCAGCAAATTATCTTTGACAAAATGGACAAGCAAATCGGTCGCGAGTTAACGGTACTGGTTGATGAAGCCGGCGACAATGAAGCTATCGGGCGATATTATGGCCAGGCCCCGCATATTGACAGCATTTGCCGGATTGTCAACTGCACCGCTCATACAGGCCGGTTTATCAAAGCTAAAATTGCCGGCCGCGATGACTACGACTTCATCGTCGAACAAATTGGCGACTGACGATGGACGATTGACGAATGTCTTGTTCCTGTATTCCTACATTCTTGTATTCTTGATTCTCCGTATTCCTCTTGCCTGACTATGGTTTTCGCAGTATAATCGCCGCCTATGACGAAAAACAATGATAAACGCATAATGAAGCATGTCCCTAACGCCCTGACGGTGGGTCGGCTGATTTTGACGGTGATTCTGCTGGGAATGATTATCTATGCCCCTACCACCGGCCAGGAAAAACCCGCCAATCTGCTGCTGGGGGTGTTTATCCTGTTTGTCGTCACTGGCCTGACCGATATTGTTGACGGCTACCTGGCCCGCAAATTTGAGGTGACCAGCAAATTCGGGCGGACCGTTGATCCGCTGGCCGACAAATTCCTGGTTTGCGGGGCGTTTTTCTGCTTTGCGATTGTTGGCCAACCGAAATTCAGTAATTTTGAGTTTCAACCGCTGACATTGCACCTGATTCACTGGGGCACGGCAATTATCATTTTTGCCCGCGAGATCATTGTCCAGACGCTTCGGCAGATCGCCGAAAGCCGCGGCGTTCAGTTCGGTGCCATTTGGTCCGGCAAACTCAAAATGTTCCTTCAGTCCTTTGGGATTGGCACCGTCATCATCGCCTGGGCCTATGTATCCCGTCCCTGGGGAGACTGGTTTGCGATCATTACCTATGGACTGATGGTCTTTATGACGATCTTTTCCGGCATTCAATCCCTGACCCGCCGGATAAAGTAACCTTGGTATAATCACCCGCAAAAAGTTCGTATAGCAGCATGGAGCGGAAGCGACACGATAGCACTGCTGTGTGGTTGACGTCTATCAAACAATGTCTCATCCCTGTTTGCCCTGCCGCTAATCGCTCCAATACCAGACGGTTACCACGCCATCATTTTCGTCTTCGGAATGTGAAATGCTGATCAATCGCTCCGGCCCCAGCGACGAGGCAAAGGCAGCCGCCTCCTGAAACAGTACCTCAAACGATGTCCATACCCCGCGAAACGTTCGAAACTTAACTCGCATGGCTATCCTCCTTAACATTAATTTCATTCTGTTTTCTAAATTCACTGCACATCAGCTCGATGTGATGTGCAATCCGCTCAAGCTGGTTCAAGGCAACCCCGATCGCAAAAAAAATCAAGCCCGCTAAGATACCCAAAATCAGATAAACAAACGTATGTATACATAGCGACCAGAAAAAACTTATCAGTATTATCGCAACAGCCATCACGTAAAAAAAACTCCCCGGCAACCGCGGTTTGTCGTTGCTAACAGATTGGTCAATATAATCTTTGGAAGCGAATTCCCCAGTGACCGGGCGGCCTATAAACTGTGTGCTGCAATTCCAGCAGGAAATCAGTTGGCTTGGTTTATCTTTGAAATAATCACAATCTGCTTTGCAGTGCGGGCATTTTGTTTGCATTGCTGATCCCTCTCTTTGTATTTCCTTTATTCCTTCACGCATCCGTGCGGTGCATTATACCGGCAAAAAGAGAGTGAAACAATCATTAATTATCACAAAAAACAGGGGTATTATTCTCGATATTCCGCTTGATTTTGTTAAAAATCGGGTTAATATCATAGTATGCTGATTCGGAAAGGATGGAATCTGATCTGTCATCTGCTCACCCTGCCGGGGCTTCCCCGGTTTTGGCAAGTCTCGATTTATTGTCTGGTTGGCGCCGCGGCGGGAATGGCCGTCGTGCTGATTCGCATTTCCAACGCAACGTCGTATCTTTCCGATTCTGCGGAAACCTGTATGAATTGCCACGTCATGACCGATGCCTACGCCTCATGGCAGCGCGGCAGTCATGGACGAGTGACGACCTGCAACGACTGTCATGTACCGCACGACAGTGCCCTGTCGAAATATGCTTTCAAAGCCATGGACGGCACACGCCACTCAGCGATTTTCACGTTACGCAAGGAGCCGCAGGTATTGACGCTCTCCCACGGCGCTAAGCCGGTCATTCAGCAGAACTGCCTGCGATGCCATCAAGGCCAATTCGAAATGATTCGTCTGTCCGATTCGACCCAGCAAAAATGCTGGAGCTGTCATACAAATATTCACGGTTCGGTCCAGAGTTTGTCGGCCTCGCCGGCGGTTCTGCGTCCGGAACTTCCCAAAGCCGGGCTGGAGTTTAACCCCAAAGGAGATACCGATCATGAACGCGACAAATAATCCCAAGACAACCAAAACGGATAACGCCGGTAATCTGCGTCTGCCGCTGTGGGCCGGTTTTCTATTAGCAGCTTTGGCCTGCGCCGTGGTGATTCTGCTGGGGCTGTTGGCAACGACGGTGATGGAACGCCGCTGGGAAGCACAACGGCCGGCAATGGTGCTCAAACCGCTGGATGCCTGGGAAACCGATAACGCCAAATGGGGCGAAAACTATCCGCGCGAATACGAAACATACCTTAAGAGTGCCGACGACACTACTCGAACAATGTATGGCGGCGGCGACCCGCGGGATTATCTTGAAGATGATCCGTACCAAGTGATTCTGTTTGCCGGCTATGGATTCAGCAAGGAATATCTCCAGTCCCGCGGACACTTTTACGCGGTCGAAGACGTCAATCAGACGGCCCGTATCAAAAAGCCCTATAACGCCGCGACCTGCTATACCTGTAAAAGCCCCGATGTGCCGCGGCTGATGAACACAATGGGCGTCAAAGAGTTTTATGCCGCCAATTTTCATGACCTGAAAAAGGAAGTCAATAATCCCATCGGCTGCCTGGACTGTCACGATCCGCAGACAACGGCTTTGCGCGTCAGCCGTCCAGCGTTGAGAGAAGGCTTTGCCGCGATGGGCAAAGATATCGAAACAGTCGGCCTGCAGGACATGCGGTCGCTGGCCTGTGCCCAGTGTCATGTGGAATATTACTTCAGCCCCAATCCCAAAAACTATCTGACGTTCCCGTGGGCCAAGGGCACGACCGCAGAGGCGATGATCGAATACTATGACGAAATTAATTTCCACGACTACATGCACCCGATCTCCAAGACGCCGATTATCAAGGCTCAGCACCCGGATTATGAGTTGTACCTGACGGGTATTCACGCCTATCGTAACGTCGCCTGTGCGGACTGTCATATGCCGTACCGATCCGAAGGCGGCGTGAAGTTTACCGATCACCATGTCCAAAGCCCCCTGCTGAATATTTCCAACAGTTGCGCGGTCTGTCACCGCTGGAGCGAGGACGAGATCAAGTCCCGTGTTGAATCCATCCAGACCAAGGTTGCCGACGCGATGCTGCGTTCGGAAGAGTCGCTGGTCAAGGCGCACTTTGATATCGCCGCGGCGATGCAGGCCGGGATTACCGAAGAACAACTCAAACCGATACGTACACTGTTGCGGCACGCCCAGTTCAACTGGGACTATATCTCCGCAAGCAACGGCATGGGCTTCCACGCTCCGCAGGAAAGCATGCGGCTGATCGGATTAGCCGCCCAGCAGGCGCAGGAAGTCCGTCTGCAAACGGCAAGGCTGCTCGCCACCAAGGGGATTTCCAAGCCGCCGAAATACCCGGATGTGTCCACACGAGAAAAAGCCTTCGACACTGCCAAAGCCTTCATTGAAGGCAAGGAACCAAAGCTGCTCCCGTAACGAGTCAAAGTTTTTATCGTTAATTGTCAACACAGAATGAACTTTGGGTTATTTACAATTGTTCTACAGTTAAATTCTGCCTGCAATAAATCTATATATAGCTAATATATGTTTTCTGCAATCCGATGCAATATTTCCCATCCACAGAACGTATAATGGAGTAATTGCGTTTTAAAGAATAAGTTCGACGGTTTTATTATTAATACCAGCGTCATGAAGGGATTTTACCATGAAATATGTCGTTCAAACGGCTGTGTTCTTTATGTCTTTTTGCATGCTTTCCGTTAATAATTTCGCAGCGGACGAATGTATTCATTATTTCAGCTCCCAAACAGATGCCAGGGAAACGCATTCGGCAATTTACAAACCACTGAAACATTCGACGCTCCAAAACGGAGCCGGCCTTGATCCTTATCGCGGCACGATTGTCCTGCGTCTTACGGTTAACGAGCCGTTTGGCGGGCATCCAAGCTATGTTGAAATCTATCCCGGGCCGCCGCGATTGAATGTACATCTCAGTGCCGATTGGCCGAAAGATAAATCCGGGAAAATCCTGAACAAAGATGGATTGATTGTCAAAAGTCGAATTAACCTTGAACATAAATACGACAGCAACCCGCTTGAGACGATACAGACGACAAGTAATTTGATCCAACCGGGCAGTGAACTGCACTTTGCCTGGACGTGGTCAGGGGTGGTCCATCGCATGTATGTCAACGGCCGACTTGTCCAAAAAACCATTGCCAAAAGCCCCTTTCCCCGGACGATTGAGTCTCCCGTCAGATTTCAAAACCCCTATCAGGATAAGGCCCCGGCACATGAGGTGGCGGTGTATAATTTTGCGATGAATCCCGAGCAGGTTCAACGAGACTATAGTGAAAAAAACAACACCCCCCTGCAAGTCAAAACACAGCAAAAAGCTCATATGGTCGCTCAGTGGGCACCCGGTGAACAAAAAGTCTATGTCAGTCTGGATGTCGGTAATGTCTTGAAAGACAAGGCCAAGAAAATACGGTTTTCCGCTTTTCAAAATGGTACGGAAATCGCGTCCGAAGAAATCAAACCAGTGACAGGCGGCTACTGTGAAACAATCCTGAATCTTCCGGCGGTGCCTGCGGGAAGCTACATTGCCAAAGCGTCTGTCTTAGACGAGCATAACAGTGTAATCACTCAGGCAGCTTCCAAGCAATGGAATTTGCCCAAAACGGACTGGCTTCGTAATAATCTTGGCATTTCCAATAAAGTCCAGTCGCCGTGGACGCCCATCGAGCGGCAAAACGATACGCTCAAAGTCTGGGGGCGTGATTTGGAACTGGCCGGAGGATTCGGACTGCCCCAGCAGATTACGTCACAGAATAAGCCACAACTTAGAAATCCGGTTATCCTTGAAATTGTCCGAGACGGCAAAACATTGCCCATTACCAATAATCAGCTCCAAATTACGCAAGTCGAAGAGCACCAAGCCCAATGGCAAGGTCAGGCAATTGCCGGCGATGTAAAAATTAAAGTCGAAGGCAAACTCGAATATGACGGGATGGTGCTGCTGAATCTGACGCTTGAGCCGAAAGATAAAAATAAACCGGCAAGGATTGACTCACTGGACCTGAGCACTGTCATGCCGAACGAGCGAGCCTTGTTCTTGAATACCTCGACCGATCAGGGATACTGGTGGTATCCGTATAAGGGCTGGATTCCGAAAACGCCGGGTGTGGCACACACCAACCTCAAGCAGCGACCGCAATCCACCAACTTCCTGTTTTATGTACTGTTTTCCGATCATGAGACCGGTTTGGAATGGTTTGCCGATAATCTCAGCGGCTGGCAGCTTGACCGGAAAAAAATGACCCAAAAGCCGATTCAGAAAATTATCCGGCAGGAAAACGGCGATGTACAATTACTTTGTCATCTGAGCAATCAACCGTTTACTCTCGATAAGCCCATCACGATTACCTTTGGCTATGATGCGACACCGGTTAAGCCGCTGCCCAAAGACTGGCGAAGCACCTATGTGCATCATCACAAAATCAAAGGTCTCAACAGCACAATGGGACTGTGGTGGATTTGGGGCGGCGGTGAACAGGAAAAGCATCGCGGCGGCATTTTTAATCTGCGTCCCAACAACCTGGAAGGCTTTGCCAAAGATGTGAAACGAAGTGATATTGATTACATTGCCCCGTTTACGAATCAGCATGTAATCTTACCGGCCTATCCGGAAAACCAGCAAGAGGACAAGGGGTGGAAATGGTTTGGAAATATCCTCGGAGCTGAATCGGATAATGACGGCTGGGTGGCGATGCCGACTCGCGGCGTGCGTGATTACTGGGTCTGGAACATTGATCGATGGATCAAATCCGGGGGGATGGATGCCATCTACATCGATGAGGCTAATTCTCAAACGGTCAGTCACAGCATTTTGTCCGGTTCCGGCTATGTTCGCAGTGACGGCACTCATGCGCCGGGCCATAATACGCTTGGCATGCGGCAGCAGCTTAAACGGACGCGACAACTCTTTATCGATAACGGCAAACGACCGATTGTCTGGCTGCCTGTTTATGCGAAAATTATTCCTCATGCCCATGCTTTTATCGATGTGGTCAGTGAAGGCGAGGCATTTATGTTCGATGCCCCGAAAGACAACTGGGACTGGATGGACGCGTGGGGTAAGGGTCTGCTTGACGAAACCGGCGTCGCCAAAAATGAGGCCGGCGACTGGATGCTTTCATTAGGACCGGCGCAGAAGTTCGGCTTTACCCCGGTTTTTCTGAATTATCTCAAGTATTATGACAAGCCGGAATACCATCAGGCAGTTCGCACGCAGTACGCCCTGCTGGCCCTGCTGGATATCATCCCGATTGAGAGCCGACAGGCATGGTTCTTCAAGGCCAAAGAAGATTTCGGCATGAGTTATCCCGAAACCCTATTCCACCCTTATCACAGCCAGAAAGAAATCGTCGCGAGCCGAGAAGATGTAAAAATCAGTTACTACCGCAGAGACAATAAAATTCTGGCGATTGTCACGAATCTTGGTAAAGATGATTTTTCCGGTACCGTGCATTTTAAGTTATCTGAATTCGGATTGAAAGACCCGGTCCAGGTAACCCATTTGGACGAAATGAGCCAAAAAGAATATAGCACTGAAGTGAAATGCCAGCCGCTTGACATTGACAAGGGAGTCATCCAAATCGAGATACCGAGTCACGATTTCCGGATGATTGAGTTGAAATAATAACGCTTCAACAACATCCTAAAACAGCAGCGTGGAGCGGAAGCGACACGATCACTCCCCGTGATAACGGTACCCACAGAGTGCCCCATCCCGGCGCTAGCGCTTCGGGCTGTTGTTTTAACATCTTGTCAGGAATAGATATTAGCTGGCGTAGTTGTGCTGGCCGGCGAAGATTTTGGACAGGTTAACCCACAGCAGGGTAATGACAATCGCTGCCATACCCAGCAGTACCAATGCATGCTGGAGGCGGTAGCTTTTTGGCCAGCCGTAACGCACGTGCAGATACAGCACATACACCAGCCAGCAGACCAGCGACCAGAGTTCCTTCGGATCCCAGCCCCACCAGTCGCCCCAGGCCAGTTTGCCCCAGACGCTGCCGAGAAACAGTCCGGCCGTCAGCATTGGAAAGCCTGCCGCGATGAGCAGGTAGCTGAATTCGGACAACATTTTCTGTGACTGGAGATTGTCGCCGCTTGTCGCCAGCCCCGCCCCGGCAAACACCGCGGCTTTGGCCATAAAGATATAGGCTAACATATACGCCGCCACATGCGGACCAAACAACCAGCACTGCAGGGCCGGCGGCAGAGACTGCGGCTGATGGTTGAATATGAAACCTGCCGGAAACAGGACGACCAGAGCAATCACCGCGTCAATCGCCAGAAATGCCGAATGCCGCGGATGCAGCAGCCTACCCGACATCCAGTGAATCGGCCCAATGCAGAAGCCCAGGAACAAAAATACCTCAAACATGTTCTGCATCGGCAGGTGCTGCACATGAATACCGCGATAGATCAGCGCTGCGGCGTTGGTGAGAAACGCCAGCACAAACAGCACACGCGACACTTTAGTTTTGACAAGTGACGTCACCAGCGCCAGGAAATATCCTGCCATCGAGATATAAATCAGTGCCCCCTGCACATCAAGCTTAAGAATCATAAGGCGCCCTCCTGTGCTGCTGCCTGCGAATCTCCTGACGACTCATTTCGCATCACGGCCCTTTGAAGCACCGCTCCAAAATGTACCACCATCGCCCCAAAAATCAACGCATAGCCTGCAAACACCCACGCCACACCGCGGGCCGAGGTCACCAGCAGGCCGCTGTAAGCACCAAACTGATCCACACCATAGGTGCTTTGATAAAAATGGTATCCGCCGTAATACAGCGGTTTATTCACTTCAATTGTGCCCATCTTGACCAACTGTCGGTCTTTCCAGATTTGCAGCGTGCTGTAATAATCCTTGACCATGCCCTCGGGATTATTGTCGTAATGCGTCGCCATTGTTTGCAACATCCGAACGGTAAACGGCAACCGTTCGTGAGACTTCATCTCCTCATCGAACAGCATCGACGACACTTCTCCCGAACGCAGCAGGATAACCCCTCGGCTTCGCGGAATATCTTCAGATTTAAAATGCTCATGGCTCCAGTCCGATCCCCACAGCCCACCGCCAATGATCAGACAGCAGCCCAGATGCATTGCCAGCATCAGCGGACGCTTTCGCAGTGACGGATAGGCTATCAGAGAAATCAGCAGTACCGCCAGCAGCGCACACCAGAAAATCGCCATCGGCGTCGAATTAAACAATGCCTTGGCCGCCGGAATGCCTTTACGCCCACCAATAAACGCGCCGCAGACGCTCATGTGCGTCAAAAACGCCACCAGCAGCATCGAAACAATCATCATATATTTACGAAATCCACGCATCATGCGTCCCAGCATACCCGCAACCGCTCCGAAAGCCAACAAAAAAAGCTCACTCGATGCCAAGGAGTGAGCTTTTAAAACAATTCATGCCAAAAATGACTACAGGATCGGCTCCCGAACCGTTAACTGGAACGAGCCTTCCTCGAGATCATAGCCGGCCACGCGAATATAAATCGTTTCCTCCGGACTCATCCCATAGGTGATTGTTTCATTGATGAACTCATCACAGTCCAGTTCTATTTCGCCGCACGCGTCATAAATCGCCAGCGTCGAGTCAAAATCCAGCGGCTCCAATAAAATCTCCACGAACATATCGCCGGGGCTGGTGAACTTGTACCAGACACCGTTGCCGTCATTGCCGCCGCCGCAAGTTGTCACCGGGCTGGTCAAGGCACCAATGTTGTCGCCACTGACTGTACTGAATGTGGGAATATCAATCGCCTGCTGACAGGTCGATCCGTCACTGCCGCTCTGAACATCCTGCAGCCAGAACTGAGCCAGAATCGCCAGGTCGCCCAAATCCACTCGGCCGCTGCCGTTAATGTCAGCATCCGCGGCGGTATAAACCGGCCCGCCGATATACTGAATCGCCAAAGACATTTCCTGGAACGAATAAACGTCCCCGGCTTCCTGGCCGCCAACGGTCACCTCATTGTCCACGCCCATAAACACGCCAATCACATCGCCAATCTGAGCCGTAAAGGCCGCCTGGTCTGAGTCATCCGCAAAACCGTCGCCATTAACTTCAACCACCGGTCGCTGCCAAACGCGTGAGGACAATGGCGGATTATTCCGGTCGGTAGGGTTGACTGCAACGACAATGCCCGAACCGGGATCCTCAAGACCGAGAAAACCGTTGTTACAGGCGGCCCAGCCCTGGCCGGTCACCTGAACTTCAGCCATCCAGCTCAGTGATATCTCAACCGTATCGCCAATCTGCTCACCAGCATCGGGCATAATTCTAAAAAACACCCCCGTGCTTTCACCGACACTGACACCAGCAGCAGCGCCATACGCATACCCAGTCGCATCGGCAGTGTAAGTTTCAGCATAAGCGTTGCCGTCCGCGTAGATTTGAAGCCCACCGGCTTCATCGAATTGCTCAATATATCCCATGGTGGCACTGGCCCAGCAATCCGCTGTTGTAATATCCGGTTCATCCGTTGTCATAGCAGAAGTGTCCGCATACACATCGGTATCAAGCGGATCGGTCACATTTTTCCAGTCCACGACATTACCGGAATCATCGTTAGAATTGGGATCCGTTGCCGTGCAGCGTGACTGCGACCAGATGCTTTCGGAATCATACTCCAAATAGGCCGCCAGAGACAATGAATGAATGATTAAAACAGACAAGACCATCAGAAATGCGCGAGTTTTCATACCCTCTCCTTTCTCATTAGGGAATCAATTAAAATAGTTAATCCTGCTTAATCGCAACTAATATACGACAAATCCTACCGCCTGTCAATTAAAAATTTTATCGGACTGAAACAGGCCGTAACACCCGAAAAACGTCTTTTCGATTATTCCATTTGCTTTTTTGATACAATACGGTACATTAACTCCACTATGGGTATATACATAACAATCGGAGTCGTCGGTGTTATTGCAATCGCAGTTATTGCGAAGGTAATACAAATCAAACAGCGGAATCGCCGCCGCGAGCAGCTCATGGCTGAATCCATCCCCGCCGACTGGCAGGAATCGATACAGAAAAATATCCCGATTTATCTGCGGCTGCCGGAGGAGTTAAAGAAGCAACTGCACGGGCTGGTCAATGTTTTCCTCAATGAAAAAGCCTTTGTCGGCTGCGGCGAATTGGAGATCACCGATGAAATCAAGGTTACCATCGCCGCACAGGCGTGTATGCTGTTGCTGAACCGCAAGACGACCTTCTATCCCAAGCTCAAAACTATTTATGTCTATCCGCACACCTATGTCGCCAAAGGACTCATGAACGACGGCGGACTGATCGTCGAGGGCAAAAGCGTCCGCCTCGGCGAATCGTGGCAAAACGGCCCGGTCGTGCTGACCTGGGACAGCGTCACCGGCGGCGCCCGCAATATCCAGGACGGCCGCAATGTGGTCTTTCACGAATTCGCCCATCAACTCGATCAGG
>JANQGW010000081.1 GCA_028282905.1 Sedimentisphaerales bacterium
ATATATTCGGCAATCCGTTGCCATTGTTCGTTTGTAAGGTCCATAAAACATGTATCGGCTCTTACTTAACTAAAAATTGAGGTTTTGGGATAGCTTCTAATTGCTATTCAACTGGAACAGCAATCTCAGAATTAGCAGGAGTTGGAGGACTGGTTGGTAATGATAATGAAGGAATAATTAACAGTTGTTTCTGGAATGTTGATTCCTCTGGCCAGAAAGGCAGCAGTGGCGGTAAAGGTTTGAGTTCTGTTCAGATGAAGACGATGTCGGTGTTCAGCAATGCCGGGTGGGATAATGATGAATGGGTAATGGCTGATGGTGAGGGTTTTCCGCATCTGGCTTGGCAGGGCAGTGGTTTACCGACGATGTCTGCTGCCAATCCAATTCCATTAGTAGGTTTGGGAACAAAGCAAGCCCCTTATCAGATACGGGACTCGAAAGAAATTGCATTATTAAGTTGGTATTCTTCAGTTCTTGACAAGCATATTGTTTTGATGAAAAACATTGATCTGAGTGGCCAGCAACTGTATCCGATTGGTGACCTCGGCTTTTTCACAGGCGTTTTTGATGGCAAGGGGCATATCATCTCAAATGCGACTATCGATCAGCCAGAAGGTGACTATATTGGTTTGTTTGGAAACGTTGGCGACAATGGTGTAATTGAGAATATAGAGGTTGACAATATTGAGATTGTTGGATTTGGATATGTTGGCGGGCTTGCAGGCAATTCTTTTGGAGATATCAGAAATTGCAAGATTAAAGGTGCTATAACAGGGCGTGAAGATAATATTGGTGGTTTACTTGGATACAGTAGAGGGGATATTTTGGATTGTTGCTCTGAAGGTTCTGTCGTAGGAGATGGCGATAATGTGGGAGGCTTAGCGGGATTTCATTATAGCGACACTGTGAGTAACAGTTATAGCAACTGCAGAGTAAGTGGGACAGCTGATGTCGGGGGACTTTTAGGACATTGTTATGGATTTGTTACAAATAGTTATTCTATTGGCCCAGTAAGAGGTCGATCAAACAATATTGGTGGTCTGGTGGGTTATAGTTATCAATGCCATATCTATAATTGCTATGCTGAGGGGACAGTGATAGGTTCGTCGGAAAATTCCGCATGGGTAGGCGGTTTAGTGGGTTTTCAAAAAGGGAATCTTATTGAGTGTTATTCTGTTGGGCCTGTTAGCGGCAAACTTTTTGTCGGCGGCATCGTGGGCAGCATTACAAACACTACCATTTCAAACACTTTTTGGGATGTTGAGACTTCCGGTGTTGGTCTATCCGGAGATAATAACTACGGAGCAACTGGAAAGAATACCGCTCAAATGAAAACTCAAGGTACTTATACAGACTGGAATTTTCACTCCAAATGGCGAATCAATGATGGACTTGATTATCCTAAATTAGGTTTCCAGCCATATGGAGACCTAAACAATGACAGCCAGATTAATTTGGGAGATTTTTTAATCTTATCCGAACAGTTGCAACTTCAGCAAATGTCATCAGATATTGCCCCCATGGATAATCCCGACGAAATTGTTGATTTCTTGGATTTGCATCATTTAGCTGGCAATTGGCTTCAAGAGCCCCATCTGTATTTAGGCGATGTTAACGGAGACTACTGTGTTGATCTTAAAGATATTAATAAAATATCTGCTGCATGGTTATCGGTGGCATATAGAACGCCAAACTGGGATGTAGACTGTGAAATTTATTCAAATAAATATTCTGAAGGAGTTATCAACTTTGCAGACTTTTCCATCATAGTCGAAAATTGGCTCTCAGGTGTTGGGCCGTAACTACAATGAACAGTCGTATTATTAATTTCTAAGTTCAGCCTTTTTTGATACGCTCAGATATAACAGTTGGGTCATGACTACCATAGGCACGATAATCCCGAACCGATGGAAAATATAACCGAATGCGGCCTGAAATGGCTTGTATTGTTTCCGCTTTACTTTTAGAAGCAAATATCAATGGTCAACTTTCAAACTGGGAAAATCTGCTAAATTGACCATCTTTTGCTTCGAAAATCAGACGGGCTTGTCCCCAGATGTTTTTTGAAAATTCGCGAAAAGTAGAATTCATTATCATAACCGCATATTCCCGCAATCTCCTTGACATTCAGGGAGGCTGTACAAAGCAGTCTCTGTGCATATTCCAGCCTTCTTCTAAGCATATAATTCAATGGCGTCATACCAAACTTCTTTGAAAATTGACGATGAAAATAGTTTGGTGCGAGATGTGATTGGGCGGCAACCTCAGCAAGAGAAGGATTGGCAATATAATGGTGATCCATATAGTCTATTGATGGCTTTAGTCTCTCAAGTTCCGCATCCGGTTTTTCCATCAGGCTTGAATTGTGGCCCTCAAGCATATCACCCGTTAAGTACAGCAGCAGTGACTGCATTTTGCTTCTCAGGCCCATTGGTGGATGGAACGCGGGGCGATTTATTTGAGCAAAAGGATCAGCAAACAGGAGATTGAGCCTTGTGTAAATGTCTTTATAAAATGACACTTTGGAAATCTCCCATTGGTGGAATTGCGGTATTTTGCTCAAAATATAGCGAAGATACAGGGATTCCGGCATGAAGTGAACCCAGTAAACATCCATGTCCTTTTTACAATATTGTTTCTCAATGTGAAAACCAGAGAGAAAATAACAATAGCCGGTTTTAATCGTTAAGTCGGTGTCGTCAATGATTACATTTGCGGAACCACCCACCGGGAAGTAGAATTTGTAGCACCGATCAATTCCGCGAACGGTTTTGTTCCAGGATTGAGTGCAGTGGTAAAAACCGCCGCATAGAAGCTGCAAATTGAAATTTTTGATTATGCTCATTTTCTATGTGTTATATTATGTTAAGATTGTGCATGTAATAGTCAAGATAGTATATGGCTAAATTACATAATATCATCTAAAATAACGTGAGTCAAGTCAAGCAATCGGCGACTTAAGAAATTATGTTTCTATGTTCTTAATATTAATATATTAAGATTGTTTCAAAACGGAGACAAATATGAAAAAGACTAAATTGAATGTACTGGCGCTTATCACAACTTGGTTTCTCTGTAATATTTTGTTCGTTGTGGGCTGTCAGGCCCAGACCGGAATGAAAGAAATGACCGGCCGGGCCGAAGAACTCAAAGAACTCCGTTTTGGAATGTTTATCTGCTGGTCGTTCAGCACGTTTAGTGGTTATGAATGGACGCCGGGCGTTGAGGATATCAGTTTCTTTAATCCCACTGGTTTCGATCCGGATCAATGGTGTCAAGTTGTCAAAAATGCCGAGATGGGATACATTCTTTTTCTTACGAAGCATCACGATGGATTCTGCTTGTGGGATACTAAGACTACGGATCGCAAGGTGAGCAATACCCCAGCACTGAAGAATCGCGATGTTTTAGCTGAAGTTAAAAAGGCATGTGATAAATATGGTCTTAAGTTGGCACTTTACTTCTCAGAGGGTGACTGGTCCTGGTCCGGCCGCAAAGACATCCACACTTCGGCGTCTCGGCAGGAAATTAAAAAGGCTCAGCTTCGAGAGTTGCTCACACAATACGGTCCCATCGAGTATATCTGGTTTGACCATGCCGTAGGTGATGGCGGCCTCTCACACGAAGAAACCGCCCAATTCGTAAAGTCAATCCAACCTGCATGCTTTGTCGGCTTTAATCACGGCGACCAGACCGGCGCCGATATACGTCTGGGTGAACGCGGTAAGCCCGGTCCTTTGAGCGACACATCCGCAGAAACGATTGGCGGCAAGGATCGTGCTAAATATATGCAAGGTAAAACCGGATACTATCTTGCTGAGTTTACCTATCCAATCCTGGAGGGGCAGGGTCGAAAAAAGATGCGAGGCGCACAATGGTTTTATTCGCTTCCTGAGAATGACAATTTCGCCTGCTCGGCTGAAAAGATATATGAGGATTATCTTGGAGCCAAAAAATACGGCAATATCTTCTCGCTGGATGTCGGTCCGGATCGCTCAGGCCGTATTCGTGATATTGATGTCGAGACACTTAAAAAAGTCGGCCAATACATTCGCGGCGAAATCAAACTGCCACCAAAACCGTATAAAATCGCACGTGTTAAGGCCTCGTCTATTTGGAATCAGGAATATAAAGCTGAGTTTGCTGTTGACAATAATTCATCTACCCGTTGGGGAGCAAAGGAGAACTCCCGCTCGGGCTGGCTTGAAATATCACTTAGTGAAAAATCCAAAGTCAGCCGAATTTGCATTGATGAGGGCGATTGGGATCGAGTGCGGCAATATGAAGTTCAAGTCCTTCACGGCACTATATGGAAAACAATTCATCGTGGTGACAACTTAGGATCGCAGAATGTCATTACTTTTGATCCTGTTACATCTGATACGTTTCGGCTGAATATTTTGAAGGCAAACGAAGTGCCAACGATTCATGACATAAAGTTGTTTGCAGAGTAATTGGGAATAACCATGAAAAAAGTCTTTGTAGTTTCGCTTTTTATCGTCTTTGCGACGCAATTGTCCTTTGCTGCACAGAAACCTGTTGCACCTCCCAAGCCCTATGGCCCCGTGCCTTCGGCCAATCAACTTGCCTGGCATGAAATGGAGTACTACGGTCTCGTCTGTTACGGTTTAAACACTTATACGGGACAGGAGTGGGGTTACGGCGATGTCTCTCCGGATGTATTCAAACCGACTGACCTCGACACAGACCAGTGGGCACGCATTGCCAGTCAGGCCGGAATGAAGGGTTTGATTCTGGTTGCCAAGCATCACGACGGTTTTTGCCTGTGGCCTTCAAAGACCACGGACTATTCTATCGCGGCAACCTCCTGGAAAGATGGCAAAGGAGATGTGTTAGCCGATCTGTCCAAATCATGTAAGAAATATGGATTGAAGTTCGGTGTCTATATTTCACCATGGGACAGAAATCATGCTGAATATGGGCGCGAACAGTATGTGAAAGATTATCATGAGCAATGGCGGGAGGTGTTGACCCATTATGGTGAAATATTTGAAGTCTGGTTTGACGGTGCCAACGGCGGAACCGGCTATTATGGCGGCGCTCGCGAAAGACGTCAGATACCGAAGAATTATTATCAATACGAAAAAGTGTATGAGATTATTAAGGAAAGGCAGCCGAAGGCTATCTTTTTCGGGCATTATTTTGAAGAAGATGCTGTCCGCTGGGTAGGTAACGAAGGCGGGTATGCCGGCGAAACCAACTGGTGCCGTTATACGGACATTAAAAAATATGACCCCAAACAATTCGGTATCGGCATGAAAGACGGCAAATGCTGGATTCCGGCAGAGGCAGACACCACCATACTTCATCCGAAAAAGTGGTACTATAATCCACGTTCGAAACCTCGCACTCTTAAACAATTTGTTGATCTTTATTATACAACGATCGGACGTAATGCCTCCTTTGATCTCGGTTTATCCATTGGCCCCGAAGGAACAATCCCTGAACGGGATGTCAAAGCGATGCTCGCTCAAAAACGATATCTTGATAAAGCATTTGCTGTCAATCTTGCAGTTCAGGCCGATATTACGGCCACGGATTATCGTGGGAAAGATCCGCATTACAGCCCGAAAAGTTGCATTGACAGCGAACCGATGAAAACCTATTGGGCGACGAATGACGGTGTACAGAAAGCCGGTTTAACCATCGATTTCGGGAAAGAAACGGCCTTCAATAATCTGCTACTCCAGGAACATATTGCTCTTGGACAGTGCGTTCACAAGTTTACGCTGGAAATTGAGAATAACGGCGTCTGGACACAGGTTGCCGAAGGCACAACGATCGGTTATAAACGAATTCTCCGTTTTGAAACCGTCAAAACGGCAAAGGCGAGAATCACGCTTGAAACCGATGCGCCATGCTTAACGCTTTCGAATATCGGTATCTATAATGCCCCGATCATTATGGCCGACCCGCTTATTACATCAGATCGTGAGGGTACAATCTCGATTTCCGGCCCGGCCGGGACTTCGCTGTTCTATTCCATCAATGAGGGGGCGTTTCAAAAGTACACAAAACCCTTTGAACTCTATCAGGGCGGGACCGTCAGTGCTTATGCGCTTGATAAAGCAACTGGCAGTGAATCGGATGTTGTTCATGAAGAATTTAGCGTCTCAAAAGGGGCTTGGAATATCACCGGCTGCAGTTTTCCTAATCAGACAGATGCATCTGTCGAGCGGCTGATTGACGGCAATGACAATACCATGTGGCATACACATGGCAAAGAAGGACGTCAGGCACCGCCCCAGTGGGTTAAAATCGACCTGGGGCAAATGATGGACATTAGCGGGTTTACCTATATGCCTCGACATGACGGCTGCAGTGTAGGACTTGTGGACCGCTACGCGGTGTATCTCAGTGCTGACGGAGAGAAGTGGGGAACTCCTGCTGCACAGGGTGAGTTTCACAATATTAAGAATAATCCGATCCGTCAAACGGTGTCGTTGAAGACACCGGTGAAGGCCCGTTATCTCAAATTTGTCGCAGAACACGCCGTTGACGAAAACGACTGCGTTGCAATTTGTGAACTTGGTGTCATCTCAAAGGAAAACCAGAAATAGGATAGAAAGGTTGTTCAATGTTACACGATCCGAGTCACCATACGCCACCGCCGGTTGCGGCCGAGATTCATCTTTCTGGGAAAGATACGGAAATTCTGAGGCGTTTAGCCGGAGAGGTTGCGGACATTGCATCTTTGCCGGTACACAAGGAAAAGGCCCGACTCTGGACCAAACTCAATGACTTACAGTCCGAACGGTCGATGGTGTGGATCAATGAAATCTGCTGGAACGAGATGAATGTTGATGACGAGTTGACGCTGCAATGCGAACACCCCTGGGCACAGGACCAGGAGGACCAGCTCCGAAAAACCATTTATCAGTGGAAGCATCTGCCGGCGGACATGATCGTTAATGATTATTTAGTATGTCCGCTGGCAATCCATAGCACCGACTTTGGAATTATCGAAGATGTGGACATTGTCAAAACGGATGAAACCAGTGACATTGTTTCACGGCATTTTAATGTTCAGATTAAAGAGCCTGAAGATATCGAAAAGATCAAACTGCCTAAGATAAGTCACAATCAAGAAGCGACTGAGTTCAGCTATCAGGCGATGTGCAAAATTTATGATAGCATCATTCCGGTCAAAAAACAGGGACAAACACATATCTGGTTTACCCCGTGGGATTATCTGATTCGCTGGTGGGGTATTCAGGAAGCAATGATGGATATGATCATGCGTCCGGAGATGGTCAACGCCGCTGTCGAACGGATGGTGGATGCCTGGATGGTGGAGTTGGATCAGTTTGACCAGCAGAATCTGCTTTCGCTGGACAATGATAACACACGCGTCGGTTCCGGCGGTTATGGTTATACAAGTGAACTGCCTGGAGAGGACTTTAATTCAGAACACGTCAAACCGCATAGTATGTGGGGCTGCTCCAATGCCCAGATCTTTTCGGAAGTTTCACCGGAGATGCACTGGGAGTTTGCGGTCAAGCATGACATGCGATGGCTGGAGCGGTTTGGTCTGGCCTATTACGGCTGCTGTGAACCGCTCGACAAAAAAATGGATATTATGCGAAAGATTCCGAATCTACGAAAAATTTCCGTCAGCCCGTGGTGTGATTTAGATCGAATTATCCGTGAAATTAGTAGTGATTACGTAATAAGCCGAAAGCCGAATCCGGCAATACTGGCTGAAACCAACTGGGATCCGGAAAAGGCGCGTGAAGCGATCAGAGAAGTCATTGACAAGGCTGAAGGTAAGTGCCATATTGAATTCATTATGAAGGATATCTCAACGGTACGTCATGACCCGCAGCGGCTTTGGGACTGGTGTCGGATTGCGATGGAAGAAGTGACAAAATAGAATACA
Organism: Sedimentisphaerales bacterium; assembly: GCA_028282905.1. Taxonomy (GTDB): domain Bacteria; phylum Planctomycetota; class Phycisphaerae; order Sedimentisphaerales; family Anaerohalosphaeraceae; genus 4572-13. The sequence goes on from JANQGW010000081.1 coordinate 7,901, forward strand.
GAGACACAAACTGTGCATTTTTCAATACCTTACATTGGGTAAACACAATAATTGTAAAACTATCATTAGCTCTGGCTGCATCCGGCGAGAATTGTATAACTGTTTGTTTAGTCAATTCTTATGGTAAAATTAATGTGTATTTCCGGTCTCATGCTTTCCTTCTTTAACATTGAGAGCAAGTGCTGCTAAATTCATCTATTATGGTGACATTCACATCAAGATTACTTGCGAGTGCAAATCAAAAGACTTGCGATGATTAGCTTCTAATTCCTGTCCCTATACAGCAAAATCATGCCATCCTCGACCTACTATTAGAAAAATAGCGTATTTCTGGCAACCATATGGTTTCAAGGTAGATATCTGAACGTTGTCTAATATAAAATCGTATAAATACAGAAGTTTCAGAAAAAGAGGGAGAAATATTACGCTAATAGCAAATTAACAGGTTGGTTTAAGTGATACCCTGTATTTGCAGGTAGGATTTGATTAATTGCCAAAGCCGTTTAGCTGAAAGAAACGTATTTAGTGGAAAATAATGGCAGACATGATGAAGATGGTTCTCAAGCGAAAAAAACGCAGCAGTTTCTTCGTTTAATGAGCTTGAATCAGAGCAAAATCTACGGTTATACGCTGAGCCTTCTTTCACAAAAAGCGGATGCCGACGATCTCATGCAGGAAATCTGCCTGACGATGTGGGAGAAGTTTGATACGTTTGAGCTGGGAACAAATTTCGTGTCATGGGGGATACAGATCGCACGCTATAAAGTCGCTAATTATCGTCAGAAACACTATGGCAAGCACAAGTGCATTTTAACTGATAAAGCTGTTCAGTTGCTTGATATGCGATCTGAGAAAGTCATGCAGAATGTCGATGTTCGCATCGATGCTTTAGAGAAATGTGTCAAAAAACTCCAACCCCGAAAGCAGGAATTGATCCAATTACGCTATGACAAAGAACTGCCAGTGAAAACAATTGCTGAGCGATTTGGGAGACGGCCCAAGAGTATTTACAAGGCATTGGCGCATATACAAGACAGTTTACTCCGGTGTATCCGGTTATTGATGGCGGCAGAGTAATGGAAATGAATGAAGAGAAAAAATATTATCGAATTATCAGTGAATTGGCATTGCTGGCTCTGGACGGTTCAATCAGTGATGAGCAGGCCCAGCAACTGAACGACCTTATTGTCAACCACTCCTGGGCACAGGACTATTATCTTGAGTTTGTCGCGACACAGGTTGCTTTGGGGAATGTCCAGTGTTTTGATCAGCAGCAGCTTGAAAACGATGTCCCCAACGGTTTTGATAAAGAACTATGGCAGTCTTTAGCTTTAAATGAAAAAATTGCTCCGGCCGTTCTCGTTGAGAAAATCGAGGAATCGGAGCAATTTCCTGTGAAGGTGGCAGCGGGGAAAAATTTATCTTACAGGCTTAACAAGCGTTCTTTATTTACTCTGATTTCCACCGCCGCGGTTTGGATTTTGATTGTATTGCTGGTGGGATTACTTTCGACCGAAAAACCAGTTGTCGCCAAACTTCATGACACGGTTAATGCCGTATGGAGTCAGCAGAAGGGGTATATTGATATCGGAAGCCAGTTGCGTGCGGGGCCGATGGTGCTGAGTGAAGGGTTTGCCGAAATTGCCTTTAACAGCGGTGTCTCCGTTCTGGTGCAGGCGCCGGCAGAATTCGAACTTGAAAGTGATAATCGCTTGTTTTTGTCAAGCGGCAAGGTTTTCTCCGTCGTCCCGCCGGAAGCGGTGGGTTTTACAATACGTACCACGCAGGCTGATATCGTCGATTACGGCACGGAGTTCGGTGTGCAAGCAGAGGAAAGCGGCTTTGTTGATACACAGGTGTTTAAGGGGAAAGTGAAGGTCACTAGTACATGGCTGAAAGAAGATAATAAGGAAGAGTGCTGGTTAACGGCGGGACGTGCGGTGTCCGTTAGCACGAACGGTCAGCTCTTACAGCCATATGCGGCGAAGAGTAAGCGGAGTTTTGTCCAGAATATCGAAAAAGCCAAAAGCTATTATGATAATTTGGGTGCCAATTTAATCCAAAATCCCGGTTTCGAGAAAGATACTGTGCCCATTGTTGAAAACAATGCGGAATATCCAATGCGCAAGAATATAAATATTCAGGCTTGGCAGGATAAAACCGCCGCAACGATTTGTACCTATTATTCCACAATAGACTCCATGCCGCGTATAGAGCATGACCCGCTGCCGGATGACTGCGGACGAAACTATTTTGTCGGTGTGGAAGATGGTGAGATTTATCAGGATATCTCTGTTAGACAATGGGGCTCCTTAATCGATGAAGATCGGGTCTTGTTCGAGCTTTCCGGATGGTTTGGGGGGTATATCGATCATCGAGATAATGCATTACTTTCGGCGAGTTTTCGTGATGTTCGAGGAGCGGAGATGTCCCGCGTCAGCATTGGTGAGATATCTGCTTCGGAACGGGGCGACAAAACGATGTTCATCTTTAAAGAAGCCGCCGGTGCGGTACCTGCTGGAACGGATTATATTCGAATTATTATCAAGACCTATCAATATGATGGCTTGGCGGATTCTTATGTGGATAACCTGGAGTTGAGATTAATTGAGAAGTAATGTGGCGTGTGTGCTTGTAATCCCTCCGCAAGCGTTTTGTGGCAGGGGAGTGATGAAAACTGTTTTTGGAGGTCAAGAAAGATGAAATGTAAAACAATGATGGTGTTGCTGGCTTTATTCTTTGTCGGCACGGCGAGTGCCGCTCTTCAGGATGGTCTTGTGGGCTACTACACGTTTGACGGTAACTTGGATGACACTTCGAGTTCGGCGAATGTGAACAATGGTGTAGCCGTTGGTTCGCCGGGATATGTTTCCAGCAGTCTGTTTGGCGGCAGTGCCGTAAGTGTCGGTGACGGAACAGGCACATCGTATGTTTCGCTGGGCATGGCGAGCGATTACCAGTTTGGCGATTCTACGAGCTTTACGATTACCTACTGGATAAAGATGCCCGGTTCACAGGCCAGTGATCCCGGATTTATCGGCAACAAAGACTGGAGCAGCAGCGGCGGAAATACCGGTTTTGTCCAAGTGGTTGGGGCCGGCGATGATATTAAAGCCAACATCGCAGACGGTTCGACAAGAGCTGATACCAGCTTAATCGATTATGACCATGACGCGTATTGGGATGGTCAGGGTAAAGACGCCGATGACCCGATTCGCTGGTCGTTTGTGGCGATGACCGTTAACCGGACCACTAATACGCTGACCAACTATGTCATGGACGGTTGGGTTGTTAACCAGTGGGATGACGGCTCGACTCCGACGACGGCGGATATTACCGGCATCGGCAGCGTGGACAGCGGCTATGCACTGAACATTGGACAAGATGGCGACGGTGCGGGTTATGATAATGACGCCTATCCTGAGCTTTTGGCAACGATTGATGATATGGGTATCTGGCGTCGTGCATTAACGACCGATGAGATCTGGGGCATCTATGATGCCGGCAGAAATCAAGGGATGACCCTTGGCGAAACGATTCCCGAACCGATGACCCTGAGTCTTTTGGGGCTGGGTGGTCTGGCCTTGCTGCGTCGTCGCAGAGCTTAACAAATTGATACAATTACTTTGATATACCCCGGGCCGGTTGGTCCGGGGCTTTTTCGCAAACCTTAGATTGGTGCAGCGAGTTTTACTTACGAAGGCAGTTGAATTGTTCATGAGAGTATGAGTAAGGATGAATCCATGAATCTATTGAAGAAAGTCGCATTCTGTATGGTTATCGGTTGCGGTATGTTTCTCGCAAGCGATGCCTGCGGTGGGGTGCAGGACGGCTTGATCAGCTATTGGCCGCTGAATGAAGGCAGTGGATCAGCGGCTGAAGATGTCATGAGCGGCCATGGCGGGACATTGCAAAGCGGGGCAACGTGGGTTAACGGCAAGATCGGCAAGGCGATTGACACCAACAACAGCGGATTTGTTGTGATTGTCGAACACGCCGACCTCAGACCCAATGCCATCAGTGTCCAGATGTGGGCCAGCATTGATTCATTTGGCAACTGGCGGGGATTAGTGGGAAATTTTCAGGATAACGGCAGCAATGAGTCGGGCTACTGTTTTTACACGACGTCAAACTCAGTGGCATGGTATGTTTCAGATGGGTCGTTTAAAACCATTGCTGCGCCGGCCGTGACGGCTTCAGAATGGGTTCATTTTGTGGGAACTTATGATGGTAGTTATCTGCGCTTGTATGTAAACGGCGATGAAGTGTCAGGTTCGCCAGTATCCGTCGGCGGCAGTATTAACTGGACCTATACACCGCTGGATATGAATATCGGCCGCTACCATGATGATAATGAAAATTTTGCTTCAGATGCGAGAATCGATGAGGTTGCCCTTTGGGACAGAGCATTGACCGCCGCAGAGGTGTCTTTTCTGTATAACGGGGGGCAGGGCAATGCTATCTTTGAAGGGGCTTACGTCAATGTCTCGGAGTCCGGCGGCACAACACAGGTTACCGAAGGGGCAACGGCGGACAGTTATACAATTTCGCTCATGTCTGAACCCAGCGAGGATGTTCAGATTACTGCGACGCCTTCCGATGCACAAATCAACCTCGGCAGCGGCGCCGGTGTGCCGGTAACGGTGACATTTACGTCCGGCACCGGCGGCAACTGGCAAACGCCGAAGACGATCAGTGTGACAGCCCATGATGATGATGTTTACGAAGGGGATGTGCCGCACGAAACCACAGTTACTCATACCGCCGATGGCGGTAACTATGACGGTATAGATGTGAATCCTGTTGTTGTTCGGGTGATGGATGATGAGGAGACCTGTGGCGACTGGGGATATTATGAAACCGACCTCAACCGTGACTGCCATGTGAATCTACTTGATTTTGCGATATTCGCAATGCAGTGGACGGGTGACATTTAATAATGAATGGACCGTATTAGTTTTAGCAAAGGCGACGCGATATGTTCAATAGTTTGATCCGGCAAAAGGAAACAAAGACTTTGAGGCATCTGTTTCAGTTCCCTCAGATAACGGCATTGATTCTGACGATGTTTATTACATGGGTTGGTTTGGCGAATGCTGCTTTTGAGGACCAATTCGTTGGTTACTATTCATTCGATGGTCATTATAATGATACCTCCGGCTCAAATCATGTTAATAACGCTTCGGCTGTGGGAACGCCGAATGTCAACGCCGCGGGGCTTTTCGCAAAGGCAGTTTCTGTTTCCGGTGGGACCAACTATGTAACACTTGGCCAGCCGGCGGATTACCTGTTTGGCAGCTCGACAAGTTTTACGTTTACCTATTGGCTCAAGGTGCCTTCAGCTATTACCAGTGATCCGACGTTGATTGGCAATAAAGACTGGAGTGTCAGCGGCGGTCGGCAGGGATTTGTTCAGGCGATTGCCGGGGATGATGTGAAGACCAATATTTCTGATGGTTCAACTCGAAAAGATACGGGCTTAGTTGATTTAGATCCGACACAGTGGGTATTTTGTGCGTTAGTCATTGACCGCAGCAGCAATACCATGACAAATTATGTGCTGGATGAAAATGTCGTCAATCAATGGGATGATGCATCGATGCCAACAACTGTGAATATCAGCGGTGTCGGCAGTCTTAATAGTGGTTTTCCGGTCAACATTGGCCAGGACGGCGATGGCGGCGGTTATACACAACTGAGTGCGACATTTGATGACATGGGGATTTGGCGCCGCGCATTGGCCGAGTATGAAATATGGGCCGTTTATCAGGCCGGTCGTCAGGGACATCCGTTGCCGTGGGTGGTCCAGAATCCTCCGACAGAGCCGCCGGAACCGCTGGCCGTTGAGGTGGGGCCTTATGTGCAATTTACTGCGCCGGATCGCGCAGTCGTTCGATGGGATACAACGCAGTCGACTAATTCTATCGTTGAGTATGGGCTGACCGCAGCGACTCTGACGTCGCGCGTTACTGATGGAACCGCGAAAACAACGCATGAAATTATTCTCAACAACCTCGATGTCAAGGATACTTATTTTTATCGCGTCGGTTCGTCAGATGGCGCTCAGGAGCAGTTCAGTAAAATCTGTCTGTTTGATAACAGTATTAATTACAGCCGCGCCGATGTTTCAAATGCTGCCTCTCCCTATATGACAGATTCTCTGACGCCATTGTATCAGCAGGCGGCAGATCGCATCGTTTCCCAGTACGGGCTCACGAAAGGTATTTGCCTCGTTTACGGCTGCGGTGAAGGGCGGCTTGCGTTTGAATTAGCCAAGCGAACGGATATGATGATCGTGGGGGTCGATACGGATGCGGTGAAGGTCAAGACAGCGATTTCCAAGCTGATGCAAGCCGGCGTCTATGGGGCACGGGTGACGGTCCAGCAGGTATCTTCGCTGGACAGCCTTCCGTTTACCAATTACATGGCTAACCTGATTGTCTCAGATAATATCATTTCCGCCGGTCAGTGCAGCGGTTCTGCGGCGGAAATGTTCAGAGTGCTGCGTCCCAGCGGCGGCGTCGCTTATTTGGGGCAACCGGACGGATGCCCGACGGCGTTGACAAAGACTGCCCTGGAAAACTGGCTGAATTCCGGTTCTCTGACATTTACGACTACCGACAACACCAGCGGACTCTGGTCAAAAGTTGTCCGCCCCGACCTCCCCGGTGCCGGGTGGTGGTCCCATATGTATGGTGACGCCAGTAATATGGGCAATTCCATGGATACGCTGGAAGGCGGCACCCGCACCTCCGATTTTGATATTCAATGGATCAGTTGGCCGGGCGCTGACAGCAAGGTGGACCGTTCGCCGCGAGGACACGGGCCGGTCACGAAAAACGGAAGAATGGTTTTCTATGGCCTTGATCGGATTATTACGCTTGACACCTATAATGGGACGATACTGTGGTCTCTGGAAATTCCTGACTTAAAGCGGTTTAACATGCCGCGGGATGCCGGCTGGATTTGCCTTGATGACGATTATGTCTATATTGCGGTAGAAGATGACTGCTGGACAATTAATGCCGATACCGGTTTGCGAACGGTCACGCATAAGCTCAATGATCCCGGCTATGACTGGGGCTGTGTGTTCCGCTATAACGATAAACTGTACGGCAGTGCGGTCGTTGAAAATACCTTCTATACGGGTTGGTGGTCTTCAACCTATTGGTATGAGGGCTTTAATGAGAAAGTATGCAGCAAGTATCTCTTTGCCAATAATCTTGACGGAAGCCGGGCATGGACCTACCACAGCCAGGATTCTGACAAGGGTGTGATTATTAACAGTGCTATCTGTATGGGCGGTGGCAATGTCTATTTTGTTGAAAGTCGCAATCCGGCGGCAAAGTCGCTGACGACCAGCCAGATTGGCTCTCAACTTTGGTCTAATCTTTACATGGTGGCCCTGAATGCTGAGACAGGGGTTAAACTTTGGGAAAAAGATTTGAAAAGCACCGCCGGAGGTAATGTAGTTGACGGCACAGTGACATTCTTCCTGATGTATTCGGACGGCAAATTGGTTATCAGTCTTGCCGATGGTGGTACCACCTATCATCTTTATGCCTATGACGTTAATGCTTCAAGTTGTACACTGGACTGGCACCAGAGTTTTGCCATGAAGCAATCCGGGCACGGAGGCAACAAGAAGCGCGCCGTTGTGATGGGTGGAAACGTCTATCTTGAAAGACGCGGCTATCGACTCAGTGATGGTGCCGTGATGACAACCGCGGTTCCCTGGGCCAATTGCGGCACCTATTCCGGAAACGCACAAACGATGTTCTATCGCGGCGGCAATATCGCCATGTGGGACAAAAACAGCGGTTCATCGACAACCTGGAATCGAATTCGTCCGAACTGCTGGCTCAATGTGATTGGTTCCGGCGGCATGGTACTGGCGCCGGAGGGCGGAGGCGGCTGTGACTGTTACGACGGTGGTTTCCATACGTCGGTCGCGTTTATCCGCTCACAGGATTAATTTTAATAAGTGTATAGCATTTTCCATGACGCAGAAATGGTTCAAATGATAAATGGTTTCAGGAAGAGTTTAATGCAAACAGTTAGACCACAAGATAAACGATTGATTGCCTTCGTGTGGATGTTCATTATTTGTTTCTCGGCGACAACGATAGCCGAGGACTGGCCGACGTATATGCACGATAATGCACGGACCGGCGTTAGCAGTGAACCTCTCGTTTTAAATAAGTTCAACAGCGGCTGGACCTATCAGTCGCCGGTGCCTCCAATGCGTGCCTGGAGTGACGGGCCTCGGTGGGATGCATATTCTACCGGTGGTGCCGTTCCGATGCGTGACTTTGATACGGCCTTTTTTGTGACAGTCGTTGGGGACAATGTTTATTTCGGCTCTTCGGTGACTAATTCAGTGCATTGTCTGGATATTTCGACAGGTGCACAAAAGTGGTTCTATCATACCAATGGTGCGGTGCGATTTCCTCCAAGCCATTATGACGGGAAACTGTATTTTGGTTCCGATGACGGTTACGTTTATTGCATTACGGCCTCCGAAGGTTCACTTGTTTGGAAGTACAACCCCAGTGCCAGCCAGCGAGTTCTCCTGAATAACGGCAACCTGATTACGCAGTGGCCCATCCGGACAGGCACGGCGGTTCAGGAAGGAAAGGTTTATTTTGCGGCTTCTCTGGTTCCGTGGGAGAGTACCTATCTATGTGCGGTCGATGCCGCCACCGGTTCGGACAGCGGCAGCAACCTGTACAAGGTCAGCGGAGGAATCGCTCCCAATGGAGCTATTCTGGCCTCCGATCAATATCTCTATTTGCCGCAGGGAAGATATTCGCCACATGTATTCAACCGGTTGACGGGGGCTTCAGCAGGGACACTCAGCAGTGCAGCCGGCACTTTTGCACTGTTGACCAGCGACGGTTCCTCGACAGGTATTGTATTTGGCTCGGGGAAATTTAGCTCATGGGGTTCGCAGTTAACCGGAAATAATGACAAAATCGCTTCTTATCCGAATGGGAAGTATCTTGTCGTGGCTGACGACACGTCTTATGTGGTGACTGAAACTTTTTCAATTGAGACAACCCGGGGCTATAAATACAACTATCAGGCAAAACTTGCCGCACTGGATAGGGCAAACGGCGGCGCGGTTAAATGGGATTTAAATCTGGACACTCGCTGTTTCAGCATCATTCATGCGGGAGGCATGCTCTTTACCGGCGGCATTCGTCAGGTACAGGCCCGCAGCATCACCGATGGTTCTGTTCTTTGGTCAAAGCCGGTTCATGGCAGGGTGCGGGGACTCGCGGCTGCAAGCGGTCGGCTGTTTGTGAGTACCGATACAGGGAGAATCTATATGTTCGGATCATCCAGCGTATCATCTGATTTTGATGGAAATGGAACGGTCGATGCCGATGACTTATTCCGACTTGCCGGCGATTATCTGAAATGTACGGACCCGGCGACTCCAAACTGTGACAATTTAAATCAATAGCAGTCTTCATTGTAAAGCAACTTGTTCAAGAATTGAAACATTGAAAAAGGGTTTTCGGGACGCGTGTATAATGATTGTCAAATAAATACTATAATTATATATATAATCAAAAAACATTGCTCTCATAGGATGCTTGTAACGGGAAAATTTCAATTGTGATAATAAAATAAGTAAATTAATAATGGTTAAGATAATGAGGAAAAGAAAATGAAAAGGAAAGCATTTACACTAATTGAGTTATTGGTTGTGATTGCGATTATCGGTTTGTTAATGGCAATTGTTTTGCCGGGGTTGAGAATGGCCAAGGAAAAAGCCCGGCAGGTTGTCTGTGCCTCAAACCTGCGAGGGCTTGGCGTGGGGGTTTCAGGCTATCTGAATGACAATGACGACACATTCCACTTCGGACGCAATAATGGTATGTGGCAGGATTGGATCAGCGGCAGTGGTGAAGACCTTCCGTATGACCACAGCTATGCCTACTGGGGCGTTGCCTATGCCATGTACACCAGTGAAAAGAAGGCTTTTGAGTGTCCGGGCGTCAGGGTCGGTGATGTGGATTGCTGGACGCTGCCCGGAGAGCAATTTGCAGGCAAGGAGCCTGCTGAAGTATTTGAGTACTTTAAAAATTGCGCATTCGGCTTAAATATCTATACGAATTCGCGTGGAAGTACAAAGGTCAAATTTACTCACTTTAAAAACACTGCAAATGTAATTTTTGCTCAGGACCATATCGAGCAACTCATGGACAGTCCCAACAGCGACATGTTTTGTATCGGGCCCAACGTTTCTATCAATTTGACACAATGGAGGAATCATTCCGGACTACGACAAATATATCCTCAAGCTGTGCAGGGATGTTTCCGTCACAGTAAAAAGAACGGCAAAAACGGTGTGTCCAATACACTTTGGCTGGACGGCCATGTCAGTCCGATTGCTGAAACCACCGGCGAAGACGTTCCGGTGACCTGGTACACAGGGAAAAGCTTAAAATAGACGATTACTTGTAATTTATATTCCGTGTCGGTATGTATCGGCACAGAGGGTAAAGTATAACTTTTATTTTTAAGGAGACGTACGATGAAAAAGAATTGGACGATACTTCTGACTGTAGCAGTACTGATGAGCTGTATTGCCGGTGCGGGAGTGTATGACTGGAATGGAAGTGGAGGCAATGGTGATTGGAATGATCCAAACAACTGGACCATTACCGGAAGCAGTTGGACCTGGCCAAATGAGGAATTTGGGAATGAATATGTCAACCAGGACTGCAATGAAATCAACATCCTCAATGGAGATATCGTCACACGCGGCGGTTTGAGTGTTGACGGCGGTCGGGATGGTTCGAATACTGCAGTGTTGACATTGGATAACGGCAGTATTTTAAATACCGGCAGTGTCTGGATTGGTGACTTTGCCGGTACCAGGGGGACGATCAATGTCTATAATGGCAGCCTGTTAAATGTCAGTGGTGTGTTGAAAGTTAGTGATGGTGATGCGGGCGGTACCGTGGGTATGCTGAATGTAATTGCCGCTAACGTTACCACCACAGGCCATTTCGTCGTTACCAACCGTGTCGAAGGCGATGGGTACATGTATATTGGTCCCGGCTCAACCATTGGCATTGGTGGTCAGTTCTATATGAACGATGCCGGCGGCGAAGGCGCCTATAGTGAAGTCGTGATGGATGGCGGTCTCGTGACAACAAACGCTAACACCTACTTTAACGATGATGCGGGTGCCGGCAGCGAGGCGTATTTCACAATGAACGGCGGAACTTGGAACAGCGGCGGAACAGTTGATATTACCTGGAATCCCAATGCGACCAGCCATCTAATGATCAATCATGGTACGATGACTGCGGGCACAAATATTCGTCTGGGTGTCAGTGCCGGCGGCACCGGTCAGTCCCGTGTTTTTCTCAATGGCGGCGTGCTGCAGGGCGAAGGACTGCAGTTCAATGCGACAGACAGCAAGATTGTTTATACCGGAGGTGATTTTAGAATTAGTGGGACTGCTGTCAGCGAGACGGACATGCAGGATCTTATTACGTCCGGCAAGATTGATGTAACCGGTGCTTCAAGTTATACGGTGGGAACGGATGGAGATTATACGGTTCTGTCAAATCCCGATGATGATGTCTATGCGACAGGCCCGACTCCTGCTGATAACACCGATGGTGTCCTCCTTGATGTTGCCAATGATACATTGAGCTGGACAGCACCGGAAGATGTAACCAGTCCGACATATAAAGTGTACGTCGCAACGGATATGGTGGCTGATCCCAACGTCGATCAAAATCTGATTGATACCGTGACAGCAACTTCAGTGACACATGCACTGGATTATGACACGACATACTTTTGGCGTGTTGTCGTTGTCGATGGGGCAACGGAACATAGCGGCCCGATCTGGTTCTTCAAGACCGCACCGGCTTCTCCGATCATCAACGCCGTAACACCGACAGAAGCAGTCGTTGATGCCGCCGATGATCAAGACTTTACGGTCGATGCGACTGGCGTTGGAACATTATCTTATCAATGGTTCTATGATCCTGACCCCTCTGCGGCAAGTGATGAAGTGCAGTTAGCCGATGGTGCCGAGTTCACCGGTACAGACACAGCGACTTTAACTGTACTTGATGTACAGCCCGCCGATACCGGTTATTACTACTGTGAAGTGACAAATGCCGGCGGTACCGTTCAATCTGCCAATGCGATGCTTGTGATTAAAGCACTGATTGGCCATTGGCCATTTGATGGAAATGCGGACGATATTGCTGGAAGCAATAACGGAGTGACAACCAATACCGACTATCCTGCAGGTGTTGTGCCGACCGGTCTGCAGTCTATCCATTTTGACTCAACCGACGCCGCGGATGCCGTGACCATTTCCATGACGGTTTATAACAATAACAGCTATACGCTTAGCTGGTGGGATATGGCCGATGCGACTTCCGGCGGGACATGGGAATCGATGATCGCTTCAGGCCCGACGACCGGTTTTGAAGTGTTGGAATTCGATTATAATAATTCCACAAGCCATGCCGGCGGTTTTAGCTCAGGATGGGTGGGCTACTTTACGGCTTTCAGACAGCAATGGTATCACCATGCCTTAACGTATGATCATGCCACGCAAACCTGCATCTGGTATATCAACGGCATTGCCGTCGGTGATGTGACAGGCGTTTCCCTGCAGGACTTTGACGAACTGCTGTATGTGGGGAACTGCCGAAACGGCAGCCAGCCGTACTTTGGCAGAATAGACGACTTGAGACTTTATAATTATGCTTTGACCGAGGTGGAAGTTGTCAACTTAATTTCATGGTACAATTTCTCACCCGTTGTAGATGCTGGTTCTGCCTCTCCCGTTTGGTTAAGCGGTGGTGCTGCATCAATCGATTTGGATGGAACGGTATCGGATGATGGCAATCCCAGCGGTACATTAACGACAACCTGGAGTAAGGCAAGCGGCCCTGGAAATGTAACCTTTGGCGACGCCTCGCAGGTTGATACAACGGCCAGCTTTGATACTGCCGGTGAATATATATTGGTATTGACGGCGACTGATAGCGTTAAGGATGCCAATGATGTGGTAGGCGTTTCGGTGCACGAAGAAGGTTATACCGGCTTGATCGCTCACTTTACATTTGAAGACCAGGATCCCAACGATGTATTAGGCAATATTTCGGGCGCTACAGAAGTGGGCAGCCCGACTTATGGTGCCGGCAAGTTCGGCGATGCCATTTACCTTGATCCATCAGACGACAATGACTATGTTGTTCTCGGTACAGCCGATGATCTGAAGTTTTATGATGCGAATGACTTTACGGTGGCCTTCTGGGTTAAGACAACCGGTTGGGATGCGGACGCGGCGATTGTTTCCAACAAGGATTGGGATTCCGGTGGCAATACAGGCTGGGCGATTTGCGGCGGCAGCGGTAACAACGGCGGTTGGCAGTGGAATTATGCCGGTGAAACCGGTGGACGACTCGACTACGACCCGTCTCCGACCTCGCAGCCGATTGCTGATGATCAGTGGCATCACCTTTGTGTCTCACACGATCGGGACGGTCTGGCGACTTTCTTCTACGATGGCGAATTGGTCGGCAGCAGTAATATTTCCGGCAGCACAGGCACGATTGATGCCGGTTACCCAACCGTTTTGGGTACTGATGGCGCCGAAGGCGCTGTCTGGGCGTATTACTTTACCGGAGCAGTTGATGATCTGCGGTTCTACGAACGCATCTTAAGTGAAGATGAAGTCAGGGTGCTGGCGGATGTTCCGATGCCCGGTGATACCGATGGCAACTATGTTGTCAATACCCTTGATCTGGAAGATATGGCGGGTGCATGGCTGTCGGCCGGCCCAACCGGAGACTTCGACGGAAGCGGCCTGGTGAATCTGGATGACTTTGCGATTCTGGCGGCTAACTGGCTGGAAGATACGAGTGACATCTTATCTCATCTTGAATGAGTGTTTCAGTTATCGAATTGACCAAATGGTAAGACGCTAAATTGAGTAACCAGCGGAGGGTTCTGTTTTGAACCCTCCGCTTTTAGGTCATCAGGAAGGCGGCGGATAGAGAGTGGAATGGACAGAACGAGATCCGAGCAACTGCAAAAAATGCTGAACATCTGAGATGTAATGGCGAATTCAGCTAACACATATCAGCATGATTAATCAATGGGGATTCTTTTTAAAGGAATTGGGAAATGAGAATTACGATGTTTGTTACGCTGTTTAGCTTAATCATTGCAGTGAATGCCGGAGCGATTACCACAACCAATTTGGTTGGATACTACTCATTTAACGGTCATCTGAATGATCTTTCGCCATCACCTAATGTTAATAATGCTTCTGCGATTGGTTCACCTGATATGAATATCGATGGTCTATTCGGTCTCGGTGTCAAGGTCGGTGACGGCAGCGGCACGTCTTATGTTTCTCTTGGCAATCCATTGGATTATCAGTTTGGCAATTCTACCAGCTTTACGATTACTTACTGGGTTAAAATGCCTGACAGTCAGGCGAGTGACCCAACACTGATTGGTAACAAGGACTGGAGTGTCAGCGGCGGCAGGCAGGGCTTTGTACAGGCCATCGCCGCTGACGATGTTAAGTCAAATATTGCGGATGGGACAACCAGAAAGGACACAGCCTGGATAGATTTGGACCATGATGCTTACTGGGATGGACAGGGCAAAGCCGCCGATGATCCTGTGCGATGGACATTCGTCGCGATGACGGTTGACCGCAGTTCTAATGTGATGACCAATTACGTAATGGACGGCTGGGTGGTCAACCAATGGGACGATAGCTCGACACCGACAACGGTGGATATCACCGGGGTCGGCAGCCTCGACAGCGGCTATCCGATCAATCTCGGTCAGGATGGAGACGGCAGCGGATATGACAATGCCACCTATGCCGAATTAGTTGCTTCATTTGATGATTTGACCGTCTGGCGCCGGTCACTGACGACAAGCGAATTATGGGAGATTTATACCGCCGGAAGGGCGGGCCAGTCATTTGGCGATCTGGTAGGAATCTCGGAAACCGCCGCGTTATTAGATGTCGATACATCGGACTTTGTCTTTCCTTCGCAGGATCCTCAATCGGTCGCACCGGTAACCCTGCCTTTAACACTGGAAAATATTGGTTCCGAAAGTCTGCAGTTTCAGGCCGCGATTATTAACGACTCTTTGGGAGAATTCAGTGTAAGTCCAACAGCACCGCAGACGCTTACAGAGGGCCAAAGCGTTTCTCTGGATATAACCTGGGATCCATCCTCAACGCCCGGCGGTACGCATAGTGCTCAGCTAAGCATTACACATGATACGGTTCAAACTTCGCCGATTATCATTAACCTTCGCGGCAAAATTCGCCAGGAACTCTTTGGGGGCAGAAGAGTCCTGGTCGTGGGCATCGATGGCGTTCGGCCGGATGCTTTACAGGCCGCTAATACCCCCAATATGGATGCGCTGGCGGCTAATGGTGCCATAACTTACGATGCCTACGCCGGCGGCGTATTGGGCACACCTACCCAGCAGGCAACCAGCAGCGGACCCGGGTGGTCCAGCATCTTGACCGGGGTCTGGGTGGATAAACATAATGTCCCGAATAATTCTTTTTCCAGTCCCGATTATGCCAATTATCCACACTTCTTCACATTGATTAAACAAGGCTATCCGGATGCGTTGCTGGCTTCGATCGTGCAATGGGCACCGATCAATACCTATATCACGCCAAATGCTGATACGGATATCGAACTGACCGGCAGTGGGGCTTCAGTGGCATCGCAAGCTGCTTCGCTTCTGGCCTCGGACAATCCGGATGTCCTGTTTCTGCATTTCGACGATGTTGACTATGCCGGGCATGCCTACGGATATAGCCCAACGTCTGCCAATTATCTGGCCGCGATCGAAGGGGTCGATACACATACCGGCACAGTTGTTACCGCGATTCAGAATCGAGCAAATTATACCAATGAAGACTGGCTGATTATTGTCACCACTGACCATGGGGGACTTGGAACAAGCCATGGCGGCCAATCTACAGAAGAGCGAACAATTTTCGTTATTGCCAGCGGAAATTCAATCTGTCAGCAGGTCATTAGCAACGGCCCGGGGCATACAACAGTTCCCCCGACAGCGATGCGGCATCTTGGTATTGCCATTGACCCTGCCTGGGGTTGGGAAGACGACCCATTTGGTGCGATTCCTCCCGACGGAGATATTGCCGGCCCCTCTGGCCGTCCCGATTGTATAGTCGATATATTGGATTTGCGGGCACTGGCCGAGCAGTTTCTGGATGATACCCTCGTCAACCCCTCCGCCGATTTCACCGGGCCGACAGATACCCCAGACGGAATCGTCAATCTCAACGACTTCGCCTGGTTTGCCGGCCACTATCTGGAGTCATCGATCTAACATATCCACTCAAAATCTCCAGTATTTCAGTGTCTGGACTGTTTCTGCAATGAGAAGGAGTGCAGGTAAGTAGAACTGTCAATATCTCAAAGAAGAGAATGCCTATTGAGTTTTGCGGGCAAAATAAAGAGGAGTTAGATATATCACGCTATCCGCCTGTAAGTTATTCTATTAAAAGGAATTACGGAGATTTCTGCTAAAGTGGCAGCATGTTTTTTGAACAAGTCTCAATATTTTTCTTAAAAAAAGAATAAAGTCCGCAAATTTGTTCTTATTGAACGCAATACCATATAGTGCCGATGAAGGTGAAAGGCGCATGGCTTGTATGTGCGTATGACAGCACTTTTGGTTTCTGCTGAAACGGAGGCGTTCGATTTTGGAAGAAAGTTCGAAACAGGGATTAGACAATGACCGGTTCCTACGACTATTAATGGGCAGCCAGCGTCAGATTTATGCTTTTATTTTGGCATCTGTTCACAATATTTCAGATGCTGATGATATTATGCAGGACGTTTCTACGGTCATGTGGCGCCGTTTCCGGGACTATGATTCAACATCAAATTTCACCGCGTGGGGTATTGGCATTGCCCGAAAACTTACCTTGAATTTTTACAGCAAAAAGAAAAAGGGGCGTCTGCATTTTGACAATGAGACGCTTGAGTCTCTGAAAGACATTGCCTGTGCTAAAATTAACGAAGCCGACCAACGTGTTGATTTCCTAAGACGGTGCATCACACAGCTCGAAAAGAAAGACCGTGAGTTAATCCAATTACGTTATGACCGCAATCTTAAGACAAATATTATTGCGAACATGGTCGGTCTGTCGGTCCATGTGACATATCGGGCAATGGCCAAAATTCACGGTATAATACAGCTTTGCATAAAACGAAAAATGAGGGAAGAAGGTTTAGGTTAACGTGAACAACAGGAAACATCCATTTCGTTTATATGAATTATCATTACAGGCAATGGAAAATGTCATTAGCGATGATGATTTTATGGAACTCAATGAAATCCTTCGCGAAAATCCTAAAGCGATGGAACTTTATTTTGAGTTTATGTCAACCTGCTCTTCGCTTTACAGGGAATTGGGTGAAACTATTTCGGAACCGTGTCATCGCAGTCCGGAAGAACCTAATGACATGCAATCACTGTGGCTTGCGCTTGCGGAAGAAGAGCGGACAGCCGCAACGGTTCATATTCCGAAACCCAAAGAAGAACCTCCTCGTCTTACTGTCCAGCTACAGGAAGTTGCCAAGCCGGAAAGAAAAATCTCAAAATTTTCAATCTTTTCCGTCGCTGTCTCTCTGGCTGCCGTTTTACTGCTGGTCGCTTATGTGCGACTGGTGCCCGTTCCAAAGCCGATTGTCGGTGTACTGACGGATTCCCACAATGCTCGCTGGGCAGATACCGCAAGTAGTATTGCCGTTGGGGACCACTTGCAATCCGGTTATATGGATTTGCAGAGTGGATTTGCAGAAATGACATTTGACAATGGCGCCAAAGTGATCATAGAAGGCCCGGCACAATTTGAATTGGAATCCGAAGGTGAGATTTTCCTCCAAAAAGGGAAGATTTCCTGCGTGGTTCCGCCGCGAGCGATTGGTTTCACCGTGGGAACTCCCGCGGCAACGGTTGTGGACTTTGGAACGGAGTTTGGCGTGGTGGTACAGGAGTCAGGGCGTACGGAGACTCATGTTTTCAGAGGACAGGTGGAGCTTCGAACGGGGCCGGACGCATTGGTTTTTGACGATTCCCGTCGCCTCGGCGCCGGCCAGGGAAGTACTGTGGATGAGAATGAGAATCTCCTGCAGCGACGATTTCGGGCCAGGGCAAATGAATTTATCCGGAACGAGTTGATTCCATATGAGATCGCTGTCCGTAAAAGTAATCCCTTTGCCTATTGGCGATTTGACACTTCGGAAAAGGCTGTTTTTCAAGATATTCTTATGAACAAGTTTCAACCTTGTGAGCTTCATGGGAACATCAAGATTGTCCCGGGGCCGGAGTTGGGCAACAGCAAAACCAGTGGCGCGGTGCAATTGGATGGCCAAAACAGCTATGTTTATGTCCCCAAGGCAGGAGAACGGAAAGAGGTTGGGCGTGAAATGAACCGCAACTATTCCTATAGTTTTTGGGTTCGGCCGGACGTTATCAGAGCACAAGATCTTATTACGATCACAAATTCGGGAGCTGCGCAATACCGGCATATCGGCCTGGACAATGATGGCAGATTTTCGTTTTTTACTTATTATTTCAAAAATCAAAAAAGAAGATCAGAGTTCACCGGCAACGCTATCTTTCAGCCGGGACAATGGTATCATGTTGTTGTGACCGGCACATGGAGTAAAAGCATGCAGTCGCAGGTGTGTTTATATGTGAATGGTCAAAAAGATGCCGAAAAGCTCGTCCACTCAACCTATTCCCCCAAGTTCTATGGTCACTTCTATATCGGGTCTGTCCCGGAGGAGGGAAAGGTGGAAGGCATTCACTCCTTTGATGGAACAATTACAGAGGTCGTCGAATACAGCCGGACTCTGACGCCCCAGGAGGTCCGGGAGATTTATTCATCGGTTCAATATTAAAATCAGGATTAAGCGAGGAAGAGTTGCAATGGAGACAAGAAAAGGATTTACATTAATTGAGTTGCTGGTCGTCATCGCGATCATCGCCTTATTGATGGCAATGGTTATGCCGGCCTTGCGAAAAGCCAAAGAGGCGGCTAAAATGGTGATCTGTTCCAGCAATCAGCACCAGATCATCACCGGCATTGGCGCTTATGCCAGCGATAATGACTCAAGAATGCCTCCGGCTGTGGCAAGAGGAGGCCGTCCCTCTGTTTTGAACCGCCATCAGGACAACACCTCTGTCTATTACACAGTCGGCTCATATCTGCCTATTGCCAAGGTGTTCAATTGTCCGGTTTCTTCTTTTGCTGATTTTGACGTCGATTTAGGGTTTATCAAAGCCAGCTATCAGTATCTCTATGAAAATCCACAGGATACGGATATCAACCCGAATGCTGCTGGCAACAGCTATATTGACTGCAGTTATCAGTTGCTGTGGAACTACAAATTCAATCCTGACCCCTCTGTTTCGGATCGTCCTTTTGTCGGTCCGGGCAAGGATTCGGATGTGAAGCTGCTGACCTCTGATGCGTTCTATTTTTCAGGTGCTCTCTATAGCAGCATTGGACAGAACAACACCTGGACCAGTACCCATAATTTCAAGACATCAAACGCCAAGCTGAAAAACAATCAATGGTATCCATTTAAATACTTTGAAGGCGGCACTCGATCACTTGCGGATTTTGATTCAACATCAGCCTTGCAGGAAGTTAGACTGAATGCCGGCTACACGGATGGCAGTGTTGTGCGGTTCAATTCCGGTGATACGGTAAAAGTCGGCAGGCATTCCGGTTGGGCTAGCTATCGTTTTCCGACTCAATGGTATTAATTGGATCATTTGCGATTTTAGAGAGTTATATTTTGTCTACGAGAGAGGTTGAAGTGTGTGATTTTCGTTTGATATCCAGCTTGCCATAAACCCGGCCAGGCAAGCCGGTCAGACATGAACGATGGCCGGGATTCATAAAGTTTTTCTTTCGGAGGAAGAGCGATGAAAAAGACAGTTTTTGCAGTAGTGTGCGGTTGTTTTATGTTGTGTGCTGTGTCTCAGGGGGCACTTATGAATGCCAGTTTTGAGGATCCTGATCTGGATCCGGGAGTTAAAGTCAATGGTGTTACGGATTGGTGGGATTCCGCCTCTCTCTACACTAAAACCGTCGATGATGGTGATGAGAATACTCCATTGACCCCTTATGGCGATAACTGGGCGCAGTTGGGTCGAGGTCGGTGGATTTACCAGCAGATTGGTACCTTCACTGAAAACACTACCTATGAGATTACGTTTTTGCTGGGCCAGCCGTCCGATAAGGCGATTGCGGGCTTCTATGTTGAGTTATTTGCCGGTGGTAATCCGGCATTGGCGGCGGATGTTAATTCCAAACGTCAAGCTGCTAATTTTCCGCTGACAACCGTTGTCGGAGCGGTACAGATTGCAACGACGGGTGATATCGACCCAGGATTGACCGGCATGGCGACTCAGGAGATGTCCGTACAGTTGTCAACAGGCGATGCGGGCACAGGGTATGCCGTTGGCGATGCGCTGTGGCTGATGTTCTCAAGACCGGATACACCCGGCAAGGCGGATATCGATAATGTAGCCGTTTCCGTGGTTCCGGAACCTGCGACAATGATACTGTTGGGATTGGGTTCACTGGTTGCACTGCGGTCCAAACGCAAATAGGTATCTGTTTATTTGGTTCGATACTAAAGAAGCATCTATCGGTAATTAAGGATGAATAGTTATTATTTTAGGAGACAAAGCAATGAAAACAAAAATGATGGTGTTATTGTTATGCTTTGGTTTACTGCTGTGTGGCACTGTCCGGGGCGTAGAGCTCCTCAATCCCAGCTTTGAGGATCCTGAGCTGGGGGCCGGAGCGAGTACAAACACAGTGGTTGATTGGTGGGATTCAGCTAGTCTATACACCAAAACAATCGATGACAGCGGAGGGACCGGATCGCTTCCTGATACGCCTTATGGCGATAACTGGGCACAGTTGGGCAATGGTCGATGGATCTATCAGCAGATTGGGACATACAGCGAAAACACCACTTACAACATCACGTTTTTGCTGGGCCAGCCAACGGATAAATCTATCGCGGGTTTGCATGTTGAGCTGTTTGCCGGCGGCAATCCGGCATTGGCTGCCGATCTCAATGCCAAACGTGATGCTGCAACATTTCCGCTTACGGCGACTGTTGGGGCTGTACAGATTGCCGATTCCGGTGATATTGATCCCCTTTTAACTGGTAAGGCAACTCAGGAGATGTCTGTTATCCTATCGACAGGAACTGTCGGAACCGGCTACGCTGTTGGTGATCCACTGTGGCTGATGTTCTCAAGGCCTTCGACCGGCGGTAAAGCACTGATCGACAACGTGATCGCTGCGCCTCCGGTCACAGCGACGCTGGTCAAGCCGAGTCCCAGCGGTGTAATAAATATTCCGATTACGACGGATGCCGACGGAGTCGATGATGCTAATACCACACTGGTATGGGATGCCCCGACAGCCTATACGGGAGCGACCTATAATGTCTATTTCGGAAAGGATCCGAATTTCAATAACCCGGCTCCGTATGGGCTGCCTCAACTGGACAACAGTGGCGATACGTCTGCCACGTCGATTGATCCGATGCCGTCCGGCGATCTTGAGTATGATACGACCTATTACTGGATCGTTGACGCATTTGAGCCCAATGACCCAACCCCCATTTTTCATGCCGGCATGACATGGGAGTTTACCACGATTCCGGAAAGTCCCTTGATTCAAACAGACCCAATTGCCCAATTGGTCGATCCCGCTGCGGAGGTGACCCTGACGGTTGACGGTCTTAACTTTGTCGATGCGGATGTTACATGGTATCACGTTCCGCAGGGCGGAACGGCTGCGGCTGTCGGCTCGGCCAGTAAAACGCTGGTAATACCGGCCGCGGGCACCTCTGATGAGGGGCAATACTATGCTGTTGCGACCAATTCCGGCGGCACGGACACCTCTGGAATTGCGTATGTCATGACCAAACGTCTGGTAGCACGGTATGACTTTGAAGGTGACCTGACGGATACTCAGGGGTCGCTGAACGCAGCTGTTATTGTTGACCCCAATGTGGCGGATGCAAACTCACCCTCTGTTTCGATTGGGTCCGGTCTCGGTCGTGTTGGAAGTGATGCACTGCTGCTGGAAGATACGGACATTGCAGGATATCTGGAAGTTCCCGGCAGCGAAGGTGCAACAGCTTTCCACTCGCTGGGCATGACTGTAAATGTTTGGATCAAGACAGCGACAAGCTCTCCGTACCTCGGCACGGTTGTCAGCGGCAAAAATGAAGTTACGAGTGACAGTGATTTTCTTATGAACCGGTATTATGCACGGGCCAGATGGAAAATTAACGCCTTGACGGTTGTGGACTCACCGGTACCGCCGGATGGTCCCGCGATGGACGATGACCAGTGGCATATGCTGACCGGTACCTATGATCCGGCCACACAGCAGCGGACACTGTATATTGATGGTGTTCAGATTGGAAGTCTGACAGGGACCGTTGGCGATGATTTTGACAGCCTTTCAACACTCAGGATTGGCGGCTGGGGCACAACGGCTTCCGGTACTACGGATCGTCCGTTCCTCGGTCTGATCGACGATATTCGGATTTACAGCTTCCCGCGGACAATGGAGCAGGTTGCTGCTGATTATTATGAAGTGACCGGAATCAGTGCCTGCTACAATCCGGACTTTGAGGGCAGCTACTTTGACGTGGCCGGTGCTTTTGATGGTGAAGGCCAACCGATCGGCGACTGCCAGATTACACTGGTTGACTTTGTCGAATTCGCTAAGGCCTGGCTCAACACCGGTTTGTATCAGCCTTAGAAACGATTTATTCGAGATGTAGTTTAAACTCCCGGCTCGCTTCAAAAGCGGGCCGGGAAATTTGTCATTGATGAGTGAGAATGGGGGGAATGGTTTTCGGATCACCCTTTCACGCAGATAAGTTAAAATACAGCACTGTTGCCGCTGAAGGCCCTTGCGACAAGAGAGATAGGTATGGTTATGAATTTCAGATGTGTCATTATTATATTCATGTGTTTCACTCTTGCAAGTATGCAGGCGGCGCTGAATAATCCGCCTCTTGTTAACCCCAGCTTTGAAGACCCTGCGCTGGCGGCAGACGGCTCCGCCGATGGAGCGGTGGACTGGTATGATTCTGTCGCATATACCTATACCAAAGATGAGGAAGATGCGGCCGCGATCTATCCGGAAACCCCTTATGGTGATAACTGGGGCGAAATGGGCAACGGCCGTTGGTTCTATCAGCAGGTCGGTACTTATTCCGAGAATGTATCATACGACATCAGCTTTATCGTTGGGCAAATTGCCGATTCTGGCAAGCCCTTTGTGGGATTAACGGTTGAACTGCTGGCGGGAGGCAATCCGACACTGGCGGCAGATGTGAATGAAAAGCGAGGCGCCTCATTCTCTTTGGAAACAACGGTCGGAGCCGTTGTAATTGCTTCATCGGGACAATTTAACCCGTTTTCTACATCCGGTGTTGCCGCAACATCTGAACAGAGTTTTGAACTGAACACCGGCACGGTTGGCGCAGGATATGCCGTGGGCGATCCGCTGTGGCTGCTGGTATATCGGCCTTCTGAAGGAGGACGTTCTTTGATTGACAATGTTGCGGTCACAGTTGCGACGTCAGAGCCGACGGCGGTCAATCCCGCGCCCGCACATGGGGCGGAACATATTGATATTGCCGCAGCGATGGCCTGGAATGTCCAAAACGCGACCAATCCGACCTTTGATATCAATATCGGCACCGATTCGAATTGTAATGATATTATAACGGCTCACAGTACCGGCTCAACTCAGAGTTATACACCGTCGGCCGGATTGCTCGATTACGCAACACAGTATTTCTGGCAGGTGGATGTGACCGATGGCGGTACGGAATACACCGGACCGGTATGGTCATTCACGACCGGGGGAAAGGCGTTTAGCCCGGTTCCCGTAAGCGGGGGGATTGCCGACCGTTCCACGGGCATGTTGAACTGGTCGGGTGAAGCTTTTATTGCGTCATACGATGTCTGGTTTGGCAGTCCGGGTAATCTGCAATCTGTCGGCAGCTATACCGCAACGAGCGTTTCCTTTACCGATCTGGCCGCGGCTATTGGCCGGCCCTTTGTCTCCGCCGGAGATTATCAGTGGCGTGTTGACACCCGGGACGGTTCCGGTGCCTTAATGGTATCCGGCGACATTTGGGACGTAACCTTTCCGGAGATTGAATCAATAGTGATTGAAGATTTTAACGGCTACAACCAGACAAGCGAACTGCTTGCAAACTGGAACGGCACAAGCGGTGCCGTGTTGACGAAACATGACTTTTACGGGGCGATGCAGTTTGATTATGATACGCAGGCGACGCCGTACAAATCGGAAGCCACACTCACTTTTGCTGCGGCGCAGGATTGGGCAGCCACCTTTATGGACACGTTCAAAGTCACTATTCGCGGTCAGGCCGGCAGCGATGCTGAAACGTTTTATTGCACTCTCAATGATGGGACAACTACGGCAACCGTGACATATCCGCAGCTTGGCGCTGCGACCACTGAGACATGGCAGGATTGGTATATTCGTCTTAGTGATTTCAGTGAACAGGGGCTGAGTCTCGCTTCGGTCACTTCCGTCACCATCGGAATTGGTGATGGAAACAGCCCCGGAGGTAGCGGTAATCTTTACATTGACGATTTGCTGATTGATTTGCCTGGCTGTATTTCCGCGTTTCAGCCGCAGGGTGACTTGAACAAAGACTGTCAGGTCACTTTTGATGACATTATTATTCTCGCGCGCGATTGGTTGCTGAAGGACTTTTCGGTTGCTCCTGTTGCACCTGATGCGGTAATGCTGTTGGCACATTATGAATTTAATGAAACATCAGGTTCGACCGCATCAGATTCAACAGCGAATAACTACCATGCTTCTATTGCTGCTGACGATTCCGGAGGTATCTGGAATAGTACGGGGCATGACGGTGGATGTATCGAATTTGACAGCTCAGTTGAGGTGACAATTCCCGCGGGGGTTTTTGGCAGCGTAACAGACGAAGTGACGATTTCCGTGTGGGTCAACGGCGATGCAGCCGATTACCCAGGCACGGTCAATCAGATGTTATTTGCAGCAGGGCCTGCTGCCGGAGATGAATACGGTTGGGAAAAGACGGCCTGGGATATTGACGATGCGGGTGCTTACGGCGGTCAGTGGAATCATTACGCAGCGGTTAAGAATGCAGCCAGCGGAATCATGAGCATTTATCACAATGGGGTACTGGTTGGCCGGAACGCCTCAGCAATCGATATTCTGGAAGGGGCACTGGCAGGCGACAGTATTCTCACAATGGCACGGATCGATGCCGGGACGACATCCACCAAGGTCGATGATCTTCGGATTTACGGATATGCACTGTCTCAGGCCGAAATTGTTCATCTGGCCGGCGATTCAATCGTCCAGCCGATTGTCCCGATCTATACGTTATCTGAACTGGGCGATGACGGTCGAGTGAGTCTGCCTGACTTTGCGGTGATTGCACAACAGTGGCTTGAACAGAAGTAATAATATTCAATCAGAGAGTTTTTAATGAAACGACGTGAATTTTTAAAACAATGTTCACTGGCCGCCGGCTCAGTACTTGCACTGGGCTCAAAAGGGCTGGCTGG
This sequence comes from Sedimentisphaerales bacterium, assembly GCA_028282905.1. Taxonomy (GTDB): domain Bacteria; phylum Planctomycetota; class Phycisphaerae; order Sedimentisphaerales; family Anaerohalosphaeraceae; genus 4572-13. Next base: position 33,635 of record JANQGW010000081.1, read on the forward strand.
CGGTGTTGAACTGGCCAATAATTCGATGATTTTCCGCATTGGCGGTAAACGCTATAATGTCCTATTGATCCTGGTCGATCAATGGCGTTACAGCGCGATGAGTCACGGCTACCATCACGACAAAACTGTCCGCACCCCGCATTTGGATAAACTTGCCAAAAAGGGCGCACACTGGCAATGGTGTTATGCGGCTCAGCCGGTCTGCACGCCGAATCGTTCGGCGATCATTACCGGAAAATATCCGCACCAGATTCCGACTGATAACGATCCAGCCAAGAGCATGGATCACAATGACCGGTTAATGAGTCGAAATGAGCGATGTATTGCTCACGAGTTTACGGATGCCGGATATAACTGTCATTATATTGGAAAATGGCACATGGACGGGGGCGGCAAAGGCTTCCCGGCGGGCTTCGTGGAACCCGGCTGGCCGCGCCGCGGATTTACCACCTTTGAGGGATTCAATCGCGGCCATAACTACTGGTACCATAATTCGTACATGATCACTGACGATGGTCAGGACATGAAAACGCTGGGACTGTATCCGGATAATACCTATGAGCCGACATTCCAGACGGATTTGGCGATCCAATTCATAAAGCAAAACAAAAACCATCCGTTTTTCTGCATGTTGTCCTGGGGGCCGCCTCATACACCTTACGGAGCGCATCCGGATGAGTTCACCTATGACCCAGCTGCAATTGAGGTTCGCCCGAATGTGCCTGCCGACCAGGTCAGCAATGCCAAGAACTCGCTGAACGATTATTATGCTCATTGCACGGCGATGGATGTTGAAGTCGGCAAGTTAATGGATATGCTGAAAACGGAAGGTTTGGCGGACAACACGCTGATCGTCTTTACCGCCGATCATGGGGACATGCACCGATCCCACAGCCTGACGTATAAAAGCAAGCCGGAAGAAGAGGCCAGTCATATTCCGCTGCTAATGTGCCTGCCGGATCGCATCGAGCCCGGCCAGGTGATTACAAATTCGGTCAATACAATTGACATAATGCCCACCGTTCTATCGCTGTGCGGGTTAAATGTGCCCGACACATGCACCGGCAAGGATAAATCACTGCTCTTGCTCGGAAAAACCATGCCCGAAGAGTCAATTTATGCGGAATACCAGAGCGCCTGGCGGATGGTGGTGAAGAACCAATTCAAACTAATCATTCGTAATGTCAGCGGCGCTGAATCGATCACGGAATTGTTCGATTTAAATAATGATCCTTACGAACTGACAAATTTGCTGAATAACCCGGCCTACGCCTTAATTCAGAGCGAACTGACCGCTGAATATGCCGCGTGGAAAACAAAAACGAATGATACTTTTCTTGGATAAGTTGTTTGAGCCTTTGGGGGATTTTGATGAAATATCGGTATGCTGATTCCGTAACAATTGTGTTGCTGGTTCTGATTGCGGCCGGGCAGGTTTCTGCGATCTTGCCGGATCAATTGACCGTCGATGTCGGCGATGTTACCGGCGACGGCCAAAGCGACTATGCGGTGCTAACCAAACGCTCACTGCGAGCGCCGGGATACCGTGTCTGGAGCTATGATGGTGCCGGTACTTATACCCCAGTTGCTGCGCCGGAAGTACGAACCTATCGCGGCTATGTTGATTCTGATCCCAATCTCCAGGTAAACGCCTGGGTGGATGAGAACAACCTGATTGACATCAATTTTAATGACGGACGGCATCATACACAGCGGCAGACCAATCTGCCCGTCGATCTTAGCGGTCCAAGCGGTACAGCCGATCCGGGAACCGGCAATATAGAGATTGCCCGCTCGGTGAACCGTGTTTCACCGACGCCTTCTGGCTATGTCATTCCCAAATATACCATGAGCAAAATGCGTGTTGGCGTAGATATTTGTAATGATGTCTATGTGGCTAAGGGCAGCAGTATTGACGCGGCGGTTGGCCTCTGCGAACAGCGTATCAACGATTCGGACCATTTCTACGCCCGTGATATGTCGCTGGCCTGGGAAATTACCGAGGTCGTGGTGCGTGTCGGTGGCGACCCGGCCAGTTGGAAGACCTTCTGGAAGGGCGACGACGGAATTACACCGTATAAATTCAATACGAAACTGAGATTCAAAGCCCCGGGCGGCGGCGGTTCGGCAGGACGTGTATTCTCTGCCAAAGTCGATTTCCCCAATGCGCATTCGGCGACACTCGGATCGACGTCACCGTATTCACGCTCGCTTGGCCATGAAGTTGCGCATGGGATGGGCGTTGGACACTACTCGGATTGGATGGATACAATGAGCGGTTCAAACTCGGCTTTGGGGCTGGGTACCGTTCAAAAGATGATCGAAGAGTTGCACTTGGCATCGGAAACATCGGCCCCCGCTATTCTCTATGGTTCCGAACTAGCACCGCATGCGATGTGGGATGCGGCCAATACACAAGAGGGGCAGCCGGTTTTGATTGACCTTCTTGAAAATGACTATGACGGCAATGGTGACACTATCCATCTGGCTTATGTTGACAGCACTTCAGAGCGGGGCGGTACTATCAAAGTAGTCTCAGACGGCATAGTTCAATATACACCTCCAACCGGTTACGTTGGAGTGGATCGCTTTACCTATCATGCGGCCGACAGCAGGGGACTGACGAACCGCAATGGACGGGTTAAAGTCTATGTCCGCAATACTGGATTGGCGACTCATCTGCTCCTGGACGAACAGGATGGTGCAACTGCTCATGATGTCGGACCTTATCAGGCACACGGTACTTTGGACTCCGGCATTACACCATTTTCTACTGGATCGCAGACAGGTATCATTGGAAATGCTCTGGAAAACCTGGCTGATTCGGTGACAAAGGCACGCATTACCAGTGACATAGGCGATCCTTTGTCTGACAGCCTCAGCGTTTCATTATGGGTCAAGTTCAACACACTGCCGACGAGTGACGCGGCAATCATCAGCAAGGGGGGCGCTGTGATTCGTGGGCGGGTGGACAACATTCGCGGCGGCTGGGCTATCAGTGTCGATGACGGCAAACTGTATTTTGCCTGCAAATTACAGACGGATTCTCAATACGAAGGACATCTGGCTGATCTGCGTGATACATCAAATGTCCAGACCGGCCAGTGGTATCACCTTGTCATGACAATGGACCGGCAACATAAAAGATTGCGGGCGTGGATCAATAATTTGGAAGTTACCAATACGCTCGCCGGCACTGTGATTCCAGATGGCCTCATTGAAAACTACTACCCGTTGACATTGTTCAATTGTGCTAGTGATGATGCCTCGCTGCCGTGCGTTATCGATGATGTCCGAATCTTCAACAATGTTTTATCGATTCAGGAGGTTTCGGATCTCTACGCGACTAATGATGACATTCCCGCGGGTGCTCCAAACCCGCCCAGTCCGTCCGATGAGGTTTTGGCTGGGCAGCCGATTTCCTGGATTCCCGGAAAGCCCAACGCCTATGATTATCGTGTATATTTGGGGACTGATTACAACAGCGTGTTGAATGCAACCGTTGACTCTCCGGAATTCAAGGGTATCCAGAATACAACAACCTATACGCCTTCGACCCAACCCCATACGCAGTATTTCTGGCGGATCGATGAAGTTGTGGGCTCAACAGTAGTCACCGGAGATGTCTGGCGTTTTTATACCGGCGGAACCGAACTTTTTGGCCCGGCTTTGGCCAATTCCGGTTTTGAAATTCAGACGGTTGATCCGGCAATGTCTATCTCCGGTGTTCAAAGCTGGTATGACACCTCATACACATACACAACATGGGCCGGCTACAGTTCCGCGACATTTCCGCCTGCACAGGGCAGTAATTGGGCTGAACTTGGCAACGCAAAGTGGATTTATCAGCAAATCGGCCTTTGGACGCCCAGCACGACGTACGATGTGTATGCACTGCTTGGCGCAAAAGCCGGCAGTACCTTCCGGGGAGCGAAAATCAGCCTCTGGGCCGGAGGCGATGTTGCCGCGGCTTCGGATGGCGTGGACTTGGCGGCCATTGGCGCGGTACAGGTTGATTCTACAGAGTTGTTAAAGCCTTCACTGACTGCTCCCGCCTCAACATCCGTGCGTCAAACGCTTTCGACCGGCAGCGGACATAAAACCGGCGATCCGTTGTGGCTCCGGATAGAGCAGGGAGGTGGAAACGGCAGGACGCTGGTTGATGATGTCCAGGTTACGCCTTTGCTGAGCGGAAAAAGAGGCTATCCGGATTTTGTGACATTGGCTGACCAGTGGCTTCAAACAAACTGCGGTCTCTGTAATGGAGCCGACCTGACCGGCGACGGTAATGTAACGAGTGCTGATCTCATCGAATTTGCGAACAGGTGGCTAAGTGATGCATTTTAGTGTATAATATGATACATTCGACAGACAGGAATATCTCAAATTTTCAGAAAGGATGCTGTAGATGAATGCCCATAAACTTCGAAGTCGACAACTTATTTTATTTTTCATGTTAGTTTTAAGCGGTTTTATTGTTGCCGCACAGACAACAAAAACTGCAACGGACGCAGCCAGCGGCTCGAAACCACCGAATATCATTTTGATCTATGCTGATGACATTGGCTACGGTGATTTCAGTTGTTACGGTATGACCGCCGCTCAAACACCTCATATTGACCGATTGGCCCAAAAAGGATTGCAGTTTACATCCGGGTATTGTTCATCGGCGACCTGTACCCCATCACGCTACTCAATGCTCACCGGCCAATACGCATGGCGCAAGCGGGGAACCGGTATCCTTCGCGGTAACGCCGCGATGATTATCAAGCCGGGTACAACAACACTGCCTTCAATCCTCAAGAAAGCCGGGTACAAAACCGGCGTCGTTGGAAAGTGGCATCTCGGACTCGGTGACGGTACCAGGCCCCTGGACTGGAACAAAGAGATCAAGCCCGGACCGCTGGAGATCGGCTTTGACTATGCGTTTCTCATGCCCGCTACCGGAGACAGGGTGCCCTGTGTCTATATGGAAAATCATAATGTGATTAACCTGGACCCGGATGATCCAATTGTCGTCAGTTACGGCAAACCCATCCCCGGCGAGCCAACCGGCATCACCCATCGCGATACGCTCAAGATGGATTGGAGCCGCGGACACAATAACGCGGTTATCAATGGGGTTGGGCGAATCGGTCACATGAAGGGCGGGACATCGGCTTTGTGGGATGATGAAACGATGGCCGATGAATTTGTCAAACAGGCGAAGGCCTTTATTGACAGAAACAAAAAAGAACGGTTTTTTTTATACTTTGCGACACATGATATCCATGTGCCGCGTATTCCACACCCTCGATTCGTAGGCAAATCCGGCATGGGACCAAGAGGCGATGCGCTGGTGCAGTTTGACTGGTGCGTCGGTCAACTCGTTGAAAAGATTGAACAGCTTGGGCTGGCCGAAGAAACGATGATTATCGTTACGAGCGATAACGGTCCTGTGCTTGATGATGGGTATAAGGATCAGGCGAGGGAAAAATTAGGCGACCATAAGCCCGCTGGACCGCTTAAAGGCGGCAAATACAGTTTCTTTGAAGGCGGCACAAGAGTTCCGTTTATTGTTGCCTGGCCCGGAACCATTAATCCAGGTCGATCAGAGGCGATTGTCAGCCAGGTTGATTTTGGTGCGTCTTTCGCAAAAATGACCGGACAGACATTGCAGACGGATGCCATGCCGGACAGCTTTGACGTGCTGGACGCATTGCTCGGAAAATCGAAAATCGGACGCGAGCACGTGGTTGAACACGCTCGACGGCTCGGCCTGCGCAAGGGCAACTGGAAATATATTGAGCCGCAGCCGCAGCCGAAAACGAAAAAGAAGCCAAAAGGCAAACCGATGCTCTTTCACTTGAATGATGACCTTGGCGAAAGCACCAATGTCTCCGGAAAATATCCGAAAAAGACAGAAGAAATGAGTCAGATGCTGCAAAAGATCAGACGTGACGGTCGAACGCGGCCTTAAGAGTTTACCGCGTCAGTCAGTGATAGACAGATAAAAAGCCCGCTGAGAACAAGCAGTGTTTTCAGCGGGCTTTGTTTTTAGAAAACGGTTTACGCATCGTAAGGCGCTTTAAATTCTTTGGAATTTCGCCTTGCCGAGTTCATGACGGTCAACATCTCAGACACTCGATCCGGGTGTTTATCAGCCAGATTCTCGGTTTCGGAAATATCGCCGGCAAGGTCATATAATTCGGTCTTGATGACCTTTTTATTTTTCCTGTTCCATCGGCGAATAAGTTTCCAGTTGCCTTTTCTCAGTGCCTGCTGAGCGCCAAGTTCCCAATAGAGATAATCATGGGTTTCCTGTTGCTGGTCCTCACCAAGCAGGGCAGGCAGCAATGACAAACCGTCAACCCCCTCAGGAACATTGACTCCGGCAATATCACAGCAGGTCGGCAGGATATCCCAGAATGCCGAGATATGATCGGTCGCAGAGCCGGCCTTAATGTTTTCCGGCCACCGGGCCACCATTGGTACACGAATGCCGCCTTCGTAAAGCGAGCCTTTTTTCGCACGCAGATCACCCGATGCCTTAAATTTCTTCAGCGTTCCGCCCGCGCCGTGAGCGCCATTATCGCTGGTAAAGATGACGAGCGTATCCCGGTCAAGCCCTGTTTTTGCTAAGAGGCCAAGTATTTTTCCGACATCACCGTCCATCCGTGAGATCATCGCGGCCTGTATCTTTTCATTTTTCTCCCAGTCCTTGTCGGCATACTCACCCAGCTCTGGCACCTGAAACTTAGTATGCGGTATCGTGTAGGGCAGGTACAGGAAAAACGGTTTATCCTTGTTGTTTTCAATAAACTCCAACGCTTCCTTGGTCAGCAGATCGTGTGAATATTCTTTTTGGCCGCCGTTTTGATTACCGGACAGCTCCACCCTATCAGCATTACGCCAGAGATGTGTGGGATAGTAGTTATGTGCCTGACGCTGGCAGTTGTAGCCAAACCAGTGATCGAAGCCCTGATTATTCGGATCGCCTTCTGAACCGGGATAACCCAGTCCCCACTTCCCGATACATGCCGTCACATAGCCGCCTTTTTTCATAACCTCCGCGATTGTCACTTCATCTTTTGGGATGGGCAGATTACCTTCATACGGCAGGGGCTTATTGTTACGGACAAATGTATGACCAGTGTGCTTGCCTGTGATGAGACAGCACCGTGACGGCGCGCAAAGAGCGCTTCCGGCATAATGCTGAGTAAATTTCATCCCCTCAGAAGCCATGCGGTCAATACTCGGTGTTTTAATCAATTGCTGCCCATAACAGCCGAGGTCGCCATAGCCCAAGTCGTCCGCTAAAATGTAAATCACATTTGGTTTGCTGCTTCGATTATTGACTTTTTTCGGTTTATTCGTTGCAGCAAGCAAAGAGTTACTTGCCGCTAAAAGAGAGACTGCCCCGGTCATCTTGAAAAAATCACGCCTGTTTAAACGCATAAAAACCTCATGGATACTGTTTTATATAGTATAGTTCATTCCCCAAAACACCGATTGTGCCAACTGAAAGATTTTGCAGATAAGCAATATTTCTTGACAACAATCCATATAGTATTGCACATATAAAAGAATTTTTCGCAGTGTTTTCTGTATTTTTAAAGAAATATGTTCTATTTGTGTCTGTTACTCTTTTAATTACATGCCTAAGAGTATTCAGATTCGATTATGGCTGTGAGTACCAAGTTTTTATGAAATATTTGCTGTTTTGTGCCCCTTATGAGTCAAATGTCGGTGCGGTGTGATGTTTGTGCTGGCGGCGAAATTCAGCGGGGGATTCTCCGGTAACTTGCTTAAATATCCGGCTGAAATAATTTCGATTTGGAAAACCTGTTGCCATTGCGATCCAGTCAATGGATTCTGAACTATGCAGCAGGAAATGCGATGCCTGTTTAATTCGGATACGTGTCACGTAGGCTCCCGGAGAGGTTCCGAGGTGATTTCTGAAAATTTTTGAAAGCCCTTCAATACTCATACACGCGATCTCCGCCAAATGCGAGTTCGGCAGTTTTTTGCTGTAATTACTCTCAATGTAAGAAAGCACATTATTCAGCACAGCAGGGCGGTCCTTTTTCCATTGAATATTAGCGTTAGTCATAACCACGTTCAGGAGCGCGAGACTATAGCGATAAATGGAATCTGTCGGTTCATAAGTTTTGTCTTCGACAATCAGCGTCTGAATGTCTTCGATCAGAGACAGTTCCGTTTTTTTCGCTTTAACGAGGATGGGTACCGATTGCATGGGACTGACGGCGTGGACGGTACTGAAAGCCATCCAAAACATCGGAACTGAGTTAGCGCCCAGACAATGGAAAAATTGGTGATCCGGGATTAACATAACATGGTCGGGGGTGATTTCATAAAAGGTATCCTGAAAGCTGACACAGTAGCCCGGCTTGGAATTATAATAAAGCCGCCAGAATGGACTGAAAACACTCGGAAAATTCCAGCTCGTGTTCCGCGGCAGATACCCGACCTCATGAATCAGCAGTCCTGTATGGTCAAACTCTCCACCCAGTGGGTAATATTCAATCCCCACCCCCGAAAAAGGCTGGTCATAAGCCCCGACATTAATACGGCTAAGTACAGAATCAGACATAAGTTTTACTTTAACAGATATAGATTCCTTTGTCAAATATATCTATGATTAATCTGGATACTAATGGGATTTCCGCTTATCCCGTTATCTTGTTCTGTTTCGAAAAATTGCTTTGGAGGCTTAAATGAAACGATACGGAAGTGTAATTCAAGTCAAAGACGATAAAATTCAAGAGTATGTCAAACTCCATGCCGATGTTTGGCCCGGCGTTCTTGCAATGATTAAAGAGTGCAACATCCGGAATTATTCCATTTATCTTCGAAAATTGCCGGACGGCAAGCACTACCTGTTCAGCTATTTTGAATACATCGGTACGGACTTTGATGCGGATATGGCCAAAATAGCAGCCGATGAAACCACGCAGAAATGGTGGGATGTCTGCAAACCCTGTCATGAGCCGTTTGCCGACAGGGATGAGGGTGAGTGGTGGGCGAGTATGGGAGAGGTGTTCCACTGCGATTAATAAAGCTACAGTTTGAACTTCTATTTATAAAGGATTTCATATGACAGCGATGTTGGGTTTGATGTTAGGGCTTATTAGTGGCGTGATGACAGGCAGTTTCTCGCTGCCGATGAAGAAAACAACACGCTGGTCCTGGGAGGCGACTTGGCTGATCTGGTCGATCTGTGCATTGTTGGTCATTCCTTGGCTGGTTGCTTTTACGACTGTCCCGAATGTACTGAGTGTATTCAGTGACGCAAAAGTTTCGGACATGTTTTTAGTTTATGTGTTCGGTCTATGCTGGGGCTTAGGGGCTGTGTTTTTTGGCCAGAGTATTGCAATGATCGGCATCAGCCTTTCTTTTGCACTGTGTATCGGACTGGCAACGGCCTTAGGAACATTGATACCGATGCTCAAAGATCCGCAGGTATTTCAGACCGCTGCGGGGATTTGGTCAACATCAGGGATCTTTGTCATGATTATCGGCGTTGCGGTTTGTGCAATTGCCGGCCACTGTAAAGAGAAACACCTCAAGGCCGCTGCCGGCGGTGAATCCGCAGCAGAAAAAACTGTATCGAAGCCGGCTGGCGGTATGATGTTGGGACTGCTTATGGCCACATTAGGCGGAATCTTCAGCTCGATGCTGAATTTTGCATTTAATTTCAGCGGCAGCATCAAAGAGGCATCGCTTACGTTAGGGGCGTCCGCGACGAGCGCGTCCGATCCGGTCTGGGCGATTACACTTCTGGGTGGTCTGACAACGAATGTGCTGTATTGTTCGTTTCTACTTTTTCGCAATAAGACATGGAGTGATTATTTGAAGCCCCGGACTACATCGCACTGGTTCCTGACAGCTCTGATGGGAGCGATTTGGATGCCCTCTATCGCATTATATGGGCGAGCTGCTGTCATGATGGGTGATTTGGGGGGATCGGCCGGATGGGGGCTTTATATGGGCATGGTGATCGTAATCTCCAATGTCTGGGGATTTGTCACCGGTGAATGGAAAGGTATTCATGGAAAACCGGTTAACACGATGATTGCAGGCATTATTTTGTTATTAGCAGCAATTGCTGTTCTTGGATATGGTGCAACGCTTAAACCGTAAACATAAAGGAAGATTAAGATGGGAATGTTTGATACTACCGGAAAAGATAAAGCGCGTCAGGGACGCAGTGAAAATACTTTGAAAAAATTAGAGCGGATGCAAAAGGCATTGAGTCATGAAGAACCGGATCGTGTGCCGATCAGCGATTTTTTTTGGAGTGGCTTTATCAAGCGATGGCGACAGGAGTTGGGATTAGCAGAAGATGCCAATCCCTATTACCACTATGACCTGGACTGGATCGTGACGGTCCCGAATATGGATCCGTTTATCCGGTCCTTTGAGACCCTCAAGGAAAATGAAGAAGAGGTGGTGGTTAAAACCGGTTTTGGTGCCATCATGCGGAAGAAATTCAGTGCTCCGATGCCGGAGTTTATTGATTTTGAAACCAATACTATTGAGAAATTGGAAAGTCTCGAATTTGACAATCCTTATGATCGACGCCGCTATTATGAAGCCGGCGATAACCAGATTGCCGGTGTGGGTGATGGATTTGAACGTAACAGTTCCGCATGGATTGAAACAGTCAAATCACTCTGGCCGGACTTTCCGGTTTTTGGCAGTATCATTGAATGTAATGAGTGCCTGACGCGTTTGATCGGGCCTGAAAGCAATATGCTCTGGATCGGTATGTATCCGGATCGTATGGGCAGAGTAATCAACTGTATCGGTCAATTCTATCTGGATTGCGCCAAGGCACAAATTGATGCCTCAGAGGGATTTCTGGACGGGTTTGTGATCTGGGGTGACGTGGCCTATCGGAACAACATGTTCTTTTCGCCGGATTATTGGCGGCAGTATTTCAAGCCGTGGGTGAAGGCCATTGCTGACTACGCACATTCAAAAGGGCTGATGGTGATTTATCATGGATGCGGCAATATCCATAAAATTCTGGATGACTACATTGAAATCGGTATTGACGCATTGAATCCTCTGGAGGCCAAGGCGGATCTCGATGCAGTTGAATTAAGACAACAGTATGGAAACAAGCTGGGGATTTGCGGAAACAGTAATATTCAGGTGTGGGAAACAGGTGACAAAGAGCTAATCCGTAAAGAAGTGCTTCGAAAATTAAACGCTGCCAAAAACGGTGGATATATTTTCCAGTCGGATCACTCTGTGGCTAGTGATGTGTCAGGACATACATATGATTATATTGTTAAACTGGTTCGCGAGTATGGAAACTATCCGCTGAATCTTGGCAAATATGATTCATAAGAGCGAGGTTGGCGATAAAGGTTTTTGAGTATCAAGGCTGCCCAAACACTCAGGGCTGTTCTGAGAGAGTATTAGCTGGCGCTGAAAATTTCCGCAATGAAAACAGCCGCAATATCACAAGATGAGCACTAATGTCACTATAAGTCTTGTTTTTTTTCTTTAAACACGTTTTTGTGCTTGTTATCATAAAATAGCGATAAAGCTAAGCTGGTCACATATTGATAAACAAAGGGAAGTTTATGTCTATTTGCTTAATTATTTATTCTGGAGAATTCTGAAATGAAGGACAATGATATGGCTTTTCAGTACAGCAAAACCCCCAAAATCATTCTGCTAACTCTATTGGTGATTGGACTATTGCCCGGCATTTCTTCTCTTTCGGCCAATCAAAACACACCATTGCAGGAGCTTTCAGTTAAAGGAAAACAGAGCAGTTGCGTGCTCTCTTCTGAACTGATGTCAGTTACGGTTGCATCAGATTTCCCGCGGGTAGAGCGTTATCTATATAAATCCAACAACACGATTCTCTTTGGACAGGAAGATGTATTACGGACGGTTAAGATCAATGGGAATGAATACCGGCCATGCGTGAAATTCAACAAGTCCGGCAACAGGGCCCGCTATGAGATGACATTTCCGGAGATCGATGTTCGTGTCGAGGCTCAGTTTTCCGTGGTAGAGAATGTTCTGGATTTTGAAATTACCAAAATACAGGAAAAGGGAAATTTTTTGGTTAAAACCATTGAATTTCCCAATCATAGTCTTGTTTCGGTTCGCAGCACAATGCAAAAAGCTGAGATTTCAGCGACGGGGATTACCGGCAACTGGAATAAGATGACTGAGAAATTCAAATCTCTTTCGGAGAAACCGGCAGATGCCCAACCGGTCAGTCAGATGTATGTGGTGATTAACAGTGACCAATTGGCCGCGACTCTGGACAACAATGTAATCAACTATGACAGGGCCAGGTCACAGACTGTCGAAACGAGTTCGTACAAGAAGTGCGGCATTTGGAACGGCGTCTGGACTTACCGGGAAATTGACTCGGAAATCGTTGCGCTGCCGTGGTCAAAAGTGATGATTGTTCCCGATAAAAACGCAGACGGTATTGTGGACTGGCAGGACGGTGCGATTGCGTATCGTGAGAATATGAAAGAACCTGTCGGTGCCGAGGCGATTCGAAACTCCATCTCCTATATCAGCTTCAACGGCGGCAGTGTCGCCATCGCTCCCTTCCTGAGGGCCTTAGAGGATGCGAAACAGTTGTACCTGATGCTGGATGGTTTCGGACAGATGATTGAATTGAAGGGCTACCAGTCGGAAGGCCATGACGCGGCCCATCCGGATTGTGCGGGAAATTATAACAACCGGGCCGGAGGTTTTAAGGATTTACGTTCCTTTTTGAAATATGCTCCGCAGTACAACATTTATCCGGGCGTTCATATCAACGTGTCCGAGTCGTATCCCGAAGCGAATAACTTCAACGATACCATTTTGCGCGTACCCCATGTCCCCGGCTGGAAATGGTTTGATCAGTCATTGAAGATGGATTACCGCAAAGACATTGTCTCGGGCAGTCTTTACTCGCGGTTGGACCAGATGGCGGATGAACTGCCTGGGCTGTCATGGGTATATGTGGATGTTTATGGCGATTATTACGGCAACAACAGCTGGGATGCGTTTAAGCTCGGGACAAAATTAAACAGCAACGGCTGGCTGGTAGGCTCGGAATATTTCGGCCCGATGGAACGGCAGCTTCTCTGGGTGCATCATACCTATGCCGTGCCTGAAAGCAGGATGATCCGTTTCATCAAGAATCACGTTGCAGATATTTTTAAATCCGATCCGCTGCTCAAGGGTGCCAAGGCTTTGGGCGTCGGCGGCTGGGAAAACAACTATAACTTCAATAAGGTGGTTCAGGCATTCTACACGGTGAATCTTCCGACCAAATATATGCAGCATTTTCCGATTATGAAAATGTCAAAGAACCGGGTTGATTTTGAAGGAGGTGTGTATGTCGATAACCAGGACGGGTGGAAACTTTACAAAGACAACCGTCTGGTTGCTGATGGCGAAACCATGTTCATTCCATGGAACCCCATCAGTGAAGATAAGATTTATCACTGGAATCCTCAGGGCGGTTCCACGGCATGGAAACTGCCGGCTGCCTGGTCAGCGCTGAAGAAGGTAAAACTCTATCAACTAACGAGCCTTGGGCGAAAGTTTGTCTCTGATTTGAGTGTTTCCAAGGGATCAGTGACGGTTTCTGCAGCGGCGAATACGCCTTATGTGATTTATAAGAAATCCCAACCTGTTGAGGTGATGGAGTGGGGACAGGGAAGCCTTGTGAAAGATCAGGGGTTCAGCAGTCAGGGCCTTTCGGCCTGGTCTTCCGCCTCAACGTCAGATGCTGCCGATCATGTTTCAGTACAGGTTGACGACAACGCCAATTCTATTCTGACTGTTAATTCTGCTCGGAATTGTGGTGATGAGGCAAGCGTGTCGCAGGTTATAAGAGGGCTAGTTGGTGGTAAAACTTATTCCGCATCTGTTTGGGTCAATGTCGCCGGCGGACGCAAGGCAATGATAGGTGTCAAAGACTACGGTGGCC
>JANQGW010000021.1 GCA_028282905.1 Sedimentisphaerales bacterium
AGATCGGCGGCTCTCTCGGCTATATCGCCGGCCCGCTTGGCCAGCCCACGCATATCGAAAACTTCGGCACCGTCGTCTGTGTCGGCGGCGGTATCGGCAATGCGCCGCTGCTGCCCATTGCTACGGCTCTCAAAGAAGCCGGCAACACCGTCATCAGCATTCTCGGCGCCCGCACCAAAGACCTGCTGATTCTGGAAGATGAGTTCAAAGCTATCAGCGACGAATTGTTCGTACTGACAGACGATGGCTCTTACGGTCGCAAAGGCCTCGTGACCGAACCGCTCAGCGAAGTATGCAGCCGCGACCCGAAGCCAAACATGGCCATCGCCATCGGCCCGACGGTTATGATGAAATTCTGTTGCGAAACAACCAAACAGTTCGACATTCCCACCGAGGTCTCGCTCAATACGATCATGGTGGACGGCACCGGCATGTGCGGCGGCTGCCGCGTCGAAGTCGGCGGCGAAACCAAATTCGTCTGCGTCGATGGTCCGGAATTTGACGGCCACAAAGTCAACTTCGATCAGATGATCAAACGCATGGGCGCTTACAAAGCCCTCGAAGAAAAGGCCTACGAAACATTCAAAGATCACGCGTGCCGCATCGGTTTGGATCAAAACAAATCGTAACCGACGCTTGCCAATACACAAAAACAGAGAGGTTAAAACCGTGTCAGATAATAAGAAAAAGCTTGCCGAACTCATTGAAAAACAAAACGCCGGAACATTGAAGGCAAAAGATCGCTACGAAATTCCCGCACAGGACATGCCCGCACAAGACGGCCAGGTCCGACGCAGCAATATGAACGAAGTGGCGCTCGGCTACACTGCCGAAGAAGCTCAATTGGAAGCCATGCGTTGTCTGCAGTGCAGAAACGAGCCGTGCGTTGACGGCTGTCCGGTTCGCATCCGCATCAGGGATTTTGTCTCCGCCATCGCCGAAGGCAACAACACCGAAGCACTGGCGATCATCAAGGAAAACTCTCTGTTGCCGGCGGTCTGCGGCCGTGTCTGCCCGCAGGAAGTCCAGTGTCAGGAGCGCTGCACGGTTGGTAAGAAGTTCAAGGATGTCAACCAAAGTGTTTCCATTGGTCGTCTCGAACGCTACGTTGCCGATTTAGCTGAAGGCGAGGACAGCACACCCGCCGTCGCACCTCCGACCGGCAAGAAGGTCGCCGTTATCGGTTCCGGTCCCGGCGGTATCGTCGTTGCCGCAGACGTTCGTCGTGCCGGCCACGATGTCACGGTTTTCGAAGCGTTCCACAAGCCCGGCGGCGTGATGATCTACGGTATCCCCGAATTCCGCCTGCCCAAAACCATCGTGCAGGAGGAAATCGACGTCCTGACGAAAATGGGCGTTAAGATTGTCTGCAACTTCATCGTTGGCCGCACTCGCACCATCAAGCAGCTCATGGAAGAAGACGGCTTCGACGCGGTCTATGTCGGTGTCGGCGCGGGGCTTCCGAAGTTTATGAATATGGAAGGTGAACACCTCGTCGGTGTCTATAGTGCCAACGAATACCTCACACGCGCTAACCTGATGAAGGCCTACGAATTCGGCAAAGGTGCCGACACCCCGATTGCCGTCAGCAAAAACGTCGCGGTTCTCGGCGGTGGCAACGTCGCGATGGACGCCGCCCGAATGGCCGTTCGCCTCGGTGCTGAAAATGTCTATCTCGTTTATCGCCGCAGCGAAGCCGAAATGCCCGCGCGTGTGGAAGAGGTCCATCACGCCAAGGAAGAAGGCATCAAGTTCTGCACACTGCAGAACCCCAAGCGTGTTCTCGGCGACGAAGCCGGTAATGTCACGGGCATCGAATGCCTCAAGTACGAACTGGGTGAGCCGGACGATTCCGGTCGCCGCCGTCCGGTCGCTATCGAAGGCAGCGAGTTCGAGATCGATGTCGATACAGTCATCGTTGCGATTGGCAACGGTGCCAACCCGCTGATTGAACAGACGACTCCCGGCCTTGAGTTCAACAAGTGGGGCAATATCGTTGTTGATGAAAACTGCAAGACATCACTCGACGGCGTGTATGCCGGCGGTGACATTGTACTCGGTGCGGCGACGGTGATTCTGGCGATGGGCCAGGGACGCATTGCCGCACAGGCCATCAATGACTTCCTGGCTGCCAAGTCATAGCCGGATTCCAGCGATAGTCACACTGTTATGCCGGGCTTGACCTGGCATCCGGACACTGGCGTTTTGTCGATCGGTTGCTGTTTATTCAGCCGCCTCCGAAATCAGTGAATGGTCTGAGTGCGTATATAAGTGCTCATGCGCATCGGGATTGTCCATGCATTCGACAATCAAATCGAATACCTGGCAGGCACTTTCGTAGAGTCGGCCCGTCACAATCGTCGTCTGGCCGATGGTGTTTTCGAATAAAACAATGCAATTCAAATTGGTCACTTCGCCGGTGGCGTCGGTGCGTCCGTCAAGAATCGGAACCACCTGATCGTCCAGTTCGACAATGCCGATGACATTTTCCGAGCGGCTGTGCGCGGGGCGCAGTGAAACGCAGCCTGAAACCTGAATCTGTAGTCCATACTCTTGTTTGACGGCTGAAAACGCGGTGATGTGTTTCTCTTCGCCGGCCGGCGATGTTTTGATCGGTATTGGCAACTTATCTTCCATTCCACAGGCTCCTGTTAACTCCCTTGTCTCGTGTTATGGATTTGCGCTCAAATGCTGTCTGCTCCCGGGTGTTTTCGCATCCAATGCTTTAATTTACCTATTTTACGGCTGCGGGGGCAAGGATTCAAGCGCGAAATAAAAAAAAGTCACAGGCAATTGTGAGATAAAGTGGATAGTATTTTACTAATTGTGGTTTTTGCCCCGGCGGTATACTCATCGGATGCGCCGTAGTAGATGATGATTTCGTCGTCTTTTTCGACCGCACCGCACGAAAAAACGACATTTCCATAAAACCCCTCCAGTTCGTAGGGCATTTCCGGTTCCATCAGCGGTTTGTCGGCCCGGGCGATAACTTTTGTCGGATCGTCCAGATCCAAAAGTACCGCCGCGAGGCTGTAACGGTCGTCAATGTCCGATCCGTGGTAGATTTTCAGCCAGCCGGCGTCGGTTTTGATGGGCACACAGCTTCCGCCGGTCTTGCCGTCGTGGAACGTGCCTTCGGCCGGCAACACCAGCGGGGCGTGTTGGCCCCAGTGGACCGCATCCGGCGACGAGGCGATCCAGATGCCGCGGGGGCCGAGATAGCGCGGAACAGGGCGGGTTAATGCCCAGAATTTACCGCCGATTTTCTCGGGAAACAGGACGACGTCGATGTTTTCCGGGCAGAAAATGATGCCGTGGCGTTGGAAATGTACAAAATCGTCTGTGGTCAAAAGGCCCGTGCAGATACCGGTCTGGCTGACGACTTTGTAGGTAATATAGAAAAGGTTGTCAATTTTGGTAATCCGCGGGTCTTCCAGTCCGTAGGTCTCATAGGCTAGCTCCGGAAAGACGGCCGGGGCGGGATCGACGGTAAAATGGACGCCGTCTTTGCTGCGGGCGATACGCAGATGGGAAATGCTCGTCAGCATCATTTCGCCGTTGACGTAGAACGAACGCGAGTCCGGGATATCGGTAATGCGCGGATCGTCATTTTTCAGCCGGAAGTGCTCCAGTTCGCCCGTTTCGGGGTTGAGGATCGGGGACACCTGCTCGTCGTCGGCTTTGTCTTTCGGCCGCTCGGCCACACGCAAGAGCAGCAGGATTTCATCATTAAAAATCGTCGCCGCGGGGTTAAACGCCCCAACCACCTCATAATCATCCCGGCTCGGCGGTACATCACACGGACGAATCAACGGATTCTCAGAAAATCGTTCAACCAGCATTTTCTCCCATCCTTTCATGAAATATCAATAATTGATATCCTAATGACAATAATCTACGCATTATATGGAATACTGTTTGTACTAAAATTCTCCATTTGTCTCTACTCTTGTTCCGCCATGTGAATATTTCAAATGCTCTTTTACCAATTTATCGAATTCATCCTTATTTTTTTTGATTAACTTGGACAGCTTTTTCCCACAATTCGGACAATATAAAAGTGGCGAAAACATTGCTACTGCAATTGAAATAGGTTTTCCGCCCTTAGTGGTATGATCGGGTGAGTAATTTGACAATGCCGTATTAACTTCATCAAGCACATCCTTTTCAAATGGGCGTGCAATTAACTGAAAACATTTACGGCCATACTCGTCCGTAGCAATAACAGATAATAATTTCTCTCCAGCTTGTCCAATTAAAAAATCAAATTGCTTGCAACACCATTTATTCATATCATCATTCTCAAGTTATATTTTAGTATGCTTTAAATTTGTCCATTTTTTTAGCTCGGCTCAAGATTTTTAATTTCTGATCAATTTTTGTTTTATCAGGGTTGCAGTCTAATAATTGTTTGATTTCCTCTGGAGTCTCGTATTTATTTGACGCCCATATCATGAATCGTATCAGTCTTTCCACGTACATTTTTAGATCATATATAAAAATGTCTTTTCTGCCATACATTGTCCCTCTGTGGACAGTGCAGTTTCGAATGTCTCTTAATATGTTCAGATGATTTTTAGCAATATCTGCTTCTTCAAAAATAAATGCAGTTCTCCGGACGGTTATATCATAATTACTCCTACCAGTATCTGTAAGTAATTCCAATATTGCCCATAATCTGACGAATGTAGTGTCGTAACTATAGCTATTAAATGCATCATTATAAAGCGATATTGCATCCTCTATCTTTTTCTTTAATATTCCTTTCCTTACCCAATAATGATAATTTTTGAGATTATTCATTATTCTGTCAAAGTCATCGAGTGAATTATTTGTGTATGATTTGGGGGCTTCTAAATACTCATCTTCAAGCCAACAAATATCATTACTTACCAACTCACCACTTGCTAAATGGAGAGTATGAACAGGACTCAATCTAATTTTGTTTATTGGTTTAAAATGATTATCTCCAATTGAATATGAACGGCTCCCATAGTTAATGGCATAATTTAAAAGACCACAATAATATTTTAAAACTTTTAAAGTTTTTTCTGCTCCACCGTACATACCCTTAGCATGTGCTGAGACTTTCAAAGATGTATAATTCTTAGTCATTTCAGAAATTTGATATAGTTGATAACTAACGAAAGGACTTCTGTCGATCTTTGAAACATAATTCTTTGAAAGTCTTTTTGAAAAAGTGATTGTACAGCCATTTATTTGCATACGGGCGAGCTTATGCTTTGTAGGATTCACAGATATTTTTGATACAAGAACAAATTTATCTATCTTTTTTGAAAGAGCTTTTCCTTCTAGTTTTTTTACTTCTCTAAGAACTGAGTTGGAGGTTAGAGTCCCTTGACGGCCTGCAGTTCTTATTCCATGCCATATAATTTCCTTTTTTTCATCTTGTGAAATTTCTTTGTTAAGTTCAATAACTGCTTCTATTTGTGGAGGGACAAGTATGATATCATTTCCTTTGAATATGACTTGACCATCATCATTGACCTGACGTGTTTTCTCCATCTTTTTAATTAGTAATGCGTGGTTATATCCTTCTTTCCATTTGGCCATTAAAACATATCCTTACTTCGATAAACGTTAAATTTCAGATGTTTCTCTCGAAAAAGTCATACTCGTATAACATACTCCCAGATTCAATCTGAATGAACTTGCCCTTTGTATCTTAGGTGGTTATCCTTCATTGATGTTTAGTCATTATACCCAAATAATCTCAAATCCATAACTCATTTTCCGACAAAATCTACTTTTTTACTCCCAACGACAAGTGAATCAAACTCGACAAATATACTAATATGTTTGACATATAGTAAACAAACGCTTATAATACTCATAAATTGAATAATGGAGCATAACAAGGAGCAATTCCCCACCTGAAGACTAAGGACTATAGACTAAAGACTAATTTAACTCGGAAGGAGCAAAAAATGAATAACACTCAAGCCTGTAAACCCAAAACCCGCACGCGTCTCTCACAAAAACAACTCTGGTTCCTCATCAACGTCTTCGAAGCCGGCGAGCCTGTCACCGACGCCCTCAGCAATCTCAACATCCGCCACAGCACCTTCGAACGCTGGCTCACCAAACCAATCTTCCTCAACAAACTCCGCATGTACCTGAACCAATATTACCTCACCGCTCGCATCGAACTGGCCCGAAGTGCTGCCTCCACCGTTTCCGGCCTGACCTTCATCACCGAAAAATCTCTCAGCCAGACCGAAGTCCGCAAAGCCTGCGCTGACCTGCTCCACCTTCATATCCAGATCGCCAAAACCGCCGGCAAAAACTCTGAACAGCCCACCCCCTTTGAAGCCTTCCCCGAAGAACCACAAAATGGCAGCGATTTGGACAAAAATGGCGCAGCATTGGAGCAGTTTGGTTTCGTTTTGGACAACAATGGCATCCTTTCGGACAAGGTTTGCAACACAAAAACAACCAAAAACAGTCTTCCCGCCCCAAAAACAAAGAAAACACCTAAACAAATAAAAAATCATGTTAATCCCGTCTAAATACATTCCGTGATTTCCGTGGTTAAGATAGTATTTGCCAAATGTTTAGAAATCAGTATAATTCGAGTATGACTGAGTCCAAAACCAATGTGTTTATCCATTGTCCGGAGCTGGAGCAGTATCCGTATCCGGATGCGTGTCCGTTTAAGACGAGCCGGGCGGGTAAGGTTCGTGCAATGCTGGATTCGATGGGGCTTTTGACGGGGGCGGATAAGGCGGAGGTGGCTCCGGCGGCCGCGACGGAGCGGGAGCTTCTGCGGTTTCATGACAAGGACTACTTGGCGGCGATGCGGCGGGCCAATGCGGGCGATTTTGAGATGGAGATGCTGCATATGAGCCTCGGCACGGGCGACTGCCCCGTATTTGCCGGCATGTATGACTATGCGACGCTGGCGGCCGGGGCGACGATCACCGGGGCAAAACTCATTGCCGACGGTTCCGCGACAATCGCGTTCAATCCGTCCGGCGGCTATCACCATGCATTTTCGGATCGGGCGGGGGGCTTCTGTTATCTCAACGATGTCGTCATGGGCTGCGAAACCCTGATCGAGGCAGGCAAGCGTGTCCTGTTTTTGGATATCGACGTGCATCACTGCGACGGTGTGCAGGCGGCGTTTTACGAGCGGGCTGATGTGATGACGATCTCAACGCATCAGGACGGGCGGACGCTGTTTCCGGGCACCGGGTTTATCGACGAGATAGGCAAGGGTGAGGGTAAGGGGTATGCCGTGAATGTGCCGCTGCCGATCGGGACGTATGACGATATTTATCTAAAGGCGTTTCGGGCGGTTGTGCTGCCGCTGATCCACGCGTATGAGCCGGATGTGCTGGTGCTGGAGGCGGGTGCCGATACGCTGGCGGGTGATCCGCTGGCAGGCTTTACCATGACCAATAACGTGTTCGTCGAGGTGGTTAATTCGCTGCTGATGTTCGGCAAGCCTATTTTAGCGACCGGCGGCGGGGGCTAA
>JANQGW010000137.1 GCA_028282905.1 Sedimentisphaerales bacterium
TGATAACTTCATTTTTGATTGCCTCCTTGGTTGTTGTTCTTACCTGCTTCTAATTGATATAAAAATGAATCTACAAAGCTATAGATACTTTAGCACATCATTGATCTCTTTAACATCAAAAGCTTCTGGATCAAAATCATCACCGATCCATTCAAGCAATTCTTCATATTCCTCATGACCGTGATCAAAGAGAATCCCAAGTAGTTCCGGATACTGCCACGGCCCGCCGCAATCTTCTGGTGGGCAGGCTCAACTCCCTTCCAAACATACTGGACATTGGGCGTTATCCTGAGGCTCTCGAATTTTAAGCAATTCAACCATATGGCTCCACCCATCACCATAATCGTAATCATATGTAAATCGGTCCTTGGGCTTTGTAACCAAATTGGTAAGCTTAGCTTTACTTTCGTCTAATATTTCATCATTATAACCATCGCTATCAGGATCAAGTTTTCCATACCGAATGCCACCTCCGGCATTAAACCCATGAAAATGAGCATTCTTCCACCCCATCACGGCCTGGATAATGATATGCAATTTATCCAATGGGATATTTGAGAAAACCTCGAACTTCCGCCAAATTTGCGGCTCGATATCCATCAGCCAAATTTTGAATTGGTAAACTTTTTCCGCTTTCTTAGTCACAAATCCTCCGTTCATTCCGGATGATTCAATTTCTGCCTCATCATTCGACCCATCTTAAACTTCACAGTCCGCTTGGCCGGCACATGGACTTTTTCCAGGGTTCGGGGGTTTCGAGCGTCCCTTTCAGATCGATTTATTACGTCAAAGATACCGAAATCACGAAATTCCAAACGGTTCCCCTTGCTCAATTCCGTAATGATTTCATTCAGAAAGGCTTGGACAATCTTTTTTGCCGTCAAAGATCGTACCTGATGAATTTTAGCGATTCTATCAATGATTTCTTTCTTAGTTACATTTGCCATCGTCATTTCCCTAATTTAAAGTCGTTAGAATTAGGCTTTATGAACAATACTCTACTAAGAAACAACACTTTTGGCAAGGATATCAAAATTTTTTAAAAATTTCCATTTTTAGTGTTCAATTTTGGGCTTCTCGTACGCCTCTTTAATGGTAGAGGGGTGGAGAAAGCCTTGTCAGGCGGCAAATTCCATCCAGCCGGTTGCTTTGATCGTGCAGACGGTCAATATTCATTGCTACTGTATGAAAATACTATTCAAGCCTTTTTATTTGACACCTCTGCTAAAATTACAAACGGGCATGAATGGATCAATGCAGATCAATGGATATATTTGACTGCAGTATATGAGAAATCTGACAGCATGAGAACTTATGTCAATGGTGTATTTGACAGAGAAATCCCAATCAGCAGTACATCGTATTTTGTTATTGAAGACAGCCCATTTCAAATAGGTCAAGCGGGCATTTTCAGAAGCCACCGGTCAAGCCCGCCACGATGGAATTAATACAGCAACATATTATTCTCAAGGCCCCGAACGCACCGGCATTCAGGCTTCCCAATAATAATCTATGTAAGTTTTTCAAAAAGGATGTTGAAGAAGCCCGTATCACATGGATTCAAGCGGCAAAGGGCGACTCTGAAGAACACATGCGACGGATTGGAAGCGTTTTTTTTAAATTGAAGACAGAAATGGACAAGCTGGACTTTCATGCTTTGCGGCATACCTTCGGAAGTTTGCTGGCCGCCAGTGGGGTACATCCCAAGACCGCCCAAAAGCTGATGCGACATCAGCCTGACAATGAATATCTATATCTACATTCAGAAAAGCGAGACACCGGCGGCTATAGATAGTTTACCGGACTTTGAGGAACGCCCAGAGCGAGAAAGCCGTCAAGCCTCTTAGTGGTTCATATATTCTTTTAACATCTTGTAACTAAGCGATTACCCAAAAGAACAGAATATTCTCTTTAATTGATACTATTGACTATGGCATGAAAAGCATTGCTGTCTTTCATACCATAGTAGCCAAGAGGTACTTAAAGGAAGAGGGATCTTAAAAATCTGAAAAACTGTCATCTGAGTCAAAAGGGATTTGGGCAGCTGCTATAGTTTTTACAATTGTAGTTGCGGGTTTTATTTTTTCTGCTTCGGCAATCTGATGAAAGGCGGCATCACCAAGACCAGTGCTTTTAAGGGCAGTCCGGCGTTTAGAGGAATCCCCCCCATTGCCTGCGTTGATACCGCCCACCAAAGCTGCCAATTCAGCAACGATTTCATTCATCGATTCGGCTTGACTGCTTAGTTCTTCAGAAGCACTGGCTGATTCTTCCGCATTGGCAGCGGTTTGCTGTGTGACCTTATCCATTTGGCTGACAGCGGTATTGACCTGATCAATACCCTGTGCCTGTTCGGCGCTGGCAGCGGAAATCTCGCCGACCAAATTACTGGTTTTCGAGACGCTGTTGACAATTTCCTCCAGCACCTTGCTAACTTCACTTGAAATTTCTACGCCATTGCGTGAATTTTTAACCGATTCTTCGATCATACTGGAAGTGTTCTTGGCCGCTTCCGCCGAACGCATTGCCAGATTTCGCACTTCTTCCGCAACAACGGCAAAGCCTTTCCCCGCCTCACCGGCTCGGGCGGCTTCAACAGCAGCATTCAGTGCCAGCAAATTAGTTTGGAAGGCAATCTCATCGATGACCTTGATGATCTTTGCGGTTTCATCGGAGCTTTTCTGGATATCAGCAATCGCCTGGCTCATGCGGGACATAGCCTCTGCACCCGTCTGCGCCGATTTCTGTGATTTTGTGGCGAGAGTATTAGCTTGCTGGGCATTATCAGCATTCTGTTTGGTCATGGAACTCATTTCTTCGAGCGAACTGGAGGTTTCTTCCAAACCAGCAGCTTGCTCGGTAGCGCCTTCAGCCAGCGATTGCGAGGCCGAACTGACTTGTCCCGAAGCCGCGGCTACCTGTTGTGAGCCTTCTGTCAAACCGTCAATCACACGATTGATTGGCTTAGTAATCGAGCGAGCGAAAATAATCGAGATAACGATAATTGAGGCCAGCGAAATGCTGCCGACCAGTGCCAGCACATAGTTAAATGTTTTTAGACCGGCATAGGCTTCTGCTTCATCGACTTCAGAAAGAATCGCCCAGGTCGTATTGCCGACCTGAATCGGAGCATAGGCACTCAATACAGGATTTCCATTATAGTCGATAATAATCTCGGCGCCGGTTTCACCAGCCAGCGCTTTTGTTGCCGCATCTGTATCTACGCCGTTGTCAGCAATCGTTCCGGCAAATGAAGCAGTGACACTATGGCCTGTCGGATCAAGATAAGAATCGCTTCGCATCCGTTTATCCGAGCCAACCAAATAGGTTTCACCCGTTTCACCCATGCCACTGCGAATACTCATAATATTGTTGATTCCATCAAGCGGAAGCTGGAGCGCAACAATCATATTAACTTTACCGTTATGAACGACTGGTTGAGCGATAAAACCTGCGGGTGCACCATTGCTTGGGGCATACGGGGCAAAATCGGCCAGACCGTACTGCTTGGAGTTGATAACAGTTCGAGTCAATTCACCGAGATTACTGCTGCTGTATTTTCCGCTGACAAGATTTGTCTGATAATCCGATTCATGACACACCGTATAGAAACAGTAACCATCCGGGTTCATTAGAAATAGGTCGTAGTAGGCATATTGTTCGATGTATTTGGCAAAATATTCGTTTCCTTTTTCATCAACAGGGCAAAATGCTTCTGCTACATCAATTTCCGCAAGAATTGCCCAATGAAGGCCGTGAATATCCAGCGGAGCATAAGCGCTTAAAACCGGATTGCCGTTATAGTCAAGAATGACATCGGCTCCGCTTGTGCCTTTTAATGCGTTGTTTACAGCATCCGTATCACAGCCATTCTGTGCGACAGTTCCTTCAAACGAGACTTTAACACTGTGCCCTATCGGGTCCAGATAAGAATTACTTCGCATCCGTTTGTCCGATCCAACCAGATAGCATTCGCCGGTTTTACCCATGCCAGTGCGTTCCTGCATAATCGTATTGATGGCATTAAGAGAAAGCTGTAAAGCTACAACACCAATGGTTTCGCCATTCTTTGTAACGGGAGCACCAACAAAAGCACACGGCTCACCATTACTTGGGGCATATGGCTCAAAGTCTTGCAATGTAGTTCCGTGGATAGAACTGGCAAAGCACTTCGCCAGCGGGCTGTCTTTCAGGCTTCCTTCAATAAGATTTTCTCCGAGATCAGGCTCTTTGGCAACAGTGTAAACAACATCTCCCGCTTTGGAAATTAGAAACAGATCATAATAACCATATTCATCCTTATACAGTTTGAGCCATGAAGCATACATGTTTTCAACAGCTTTCCACTGATCACCTCCAATTCTATTGTTTTCTGTGACAAAAGCCTGTTCAAACTTTTCTAAAGATTGGGCGATGGTATTGTTACTGCTGAGAACTGATATGTCACCCAGGCGTTCTGAAAAATAACCCACAATCTGATTTTTCTTAATAGTTTGAACAGCGGTCAGCTTGTTAAATGCTTCTTGACGCAATGTATTGACAGTTTCCATTAAGACGCCCATATCACCTTGTCGTTCAGCGAGATATGTTTCGATTTGAGCCTTTTTGATATCACGTGAAGCAGCCAGTGTACCAAAGGTGACCTTCTTCTGGTCTTTCATATCCCGGCTGGCGGTGACCAGTGAAATGATGCCAATAATCAATGCCGGAATAACACCGACGCAAAGAAATAGGGTAATAAGCTTTGTTGAAAGTTTCATGTTTTTCATAATGCTCTCCAATAGTCTCTGTATTGTGACAATTTATCTCACATTTAATTAATTTCTCTGGGGTTCTGAAAAATCCGGAACAGTTAAGCCACAATGCTCAATCCCGACAAATCGTGATTGCCCAGAACTTTGTCAATATCAAGTAGGATTTTAACTGAATTGTTGACCTTGCCCATTCCCAAAATGAAATCAGTATTGACGGCAGTACCGAGTTGCGGTGCTTCTTCAATATGTTCACCCTTGATATCAAGCACTTCTGAAACCTGATCAACAACCAAACCAGTATTGAAGGTGCGGTTGTCTCGCTGAACTTCAACGACGATAATACAGGTTTCTTCCGTGATTTCCTTAGTGGCCATACCGAACAACGTCCGTATGTCAATAACGGGAATGACTTGACCACGCAGATTAATCACACCCTTAACATAAGCAGGAGTTTGTGGAACGGCAGTAATATCCATGTGTCCGATAATTTCTCGAACTTTTAGGATTTCCAAACCATATCCCTCTGCACCCAAGACAAAGGTCAGATACTTTCCTTCTCTATCAATGAGAATTTTTGAGACTTGCTCTACTTGTACAGATGCCTCTGTCATAATCGATTCCTTTCCAAAAGTTAGAATATTAAAATTCCGTGTGAGTTTTGGAAGACTAATAAATCTTTACGATCATTTTGTCGGCATCTTAAGAGCAAGAATGAATTTCGGAATATACTAGGTTATGTTCATAAAGTCGAATATGTTAGAGGTTAAATCTTTGCTCCTTGACATTATAACATTCAGGAATTGAGCTGAAACAAAGCAATACTATTTGCCAAACTTGACATATATCTTTCATTCGGAGAGATAAAATTAATTTTGAGGTCAAAAAATTGAATTTTATATATTTTTACATCTCCTACCAAACTGAAAACACCCAGTTTTGTCAATTCGACCAATTATTAGAAGCACGTTAATTCAGATCCTCAGGAACTGATAGAAAGGTAGTCAATTCCAAGTTTATTGCCCTCAAAACTCTCAAGCCCTGAACCTTTGGCTTTATCTCAACGGAAACCACGCGATTGATTTTGTTAAACGCGAATCATTAAACTGTGCCAAAAAGAGCACGCATAGCAGACTGATCCAAAAAAGCCAAAAACAGAGACGGTGTGTACATGAAAAATAAAAAAAATTAACTATTGACAGATAACCTCATAGCAGCACCTCAATTGAAGGGTTTTGTTCAATCCAGCCGAAGTATATGTAACCAGTTCTCCCGTAAGACTTATTGACATCGCATTTAATGTGTTCTATGGTTTCAAGAAAATGAAAAGCCCTTTAGTTTTTTGCACCCAAAGCAATATATGAATGATATAATATCAAGAAGAAAGTGTATTCAAAAAATTGGATTTGGCCTTGCCAGTGCTTCTCTTTTGTCATTGTCAAGCTGTCAGACCGATACCGGGTATGGAACGCCGAGGATTGTTCCTGCTCCGCATTTGTCTCGAAGCAACTTTAGGTTGCCATATAGCAGTCCCGGTTATAACGGCTGGATTCCCCCACAGTATTGTGAAGATAAGGCACGCTGGAATGCTATTATAATTCATCACACGGCGACGAATTCCGGTTCAGCGTCTATCGTTGATAGAATGCACAAAAAACGGGGATTTGACGGTCTGGGATACGATTTCATTATCAATAACGGAAAAGGTGGCCCTGACGGTTTAGTGGAAGTGGGCTATCGATGGAAACAACAGTTAACGGGAGCGCACTGCCGCAGCTGCACCAGAAATGACAATTATTGGAATCAGCATGCGATTGGGGTTGTGCTGGTCGGCAATTTTGAAGAAATCGCCCCGACGGACCGGCAATATCAATCGCTTGCCAACCTTATCACTTTTCTCAAGAGCAGATATGTGATTTCTGACAGCAATATTTTGGCACATAAACAGGTTCCCGGCTGCAACACAAAATGCCCCGGCAGAAATTTCTCCTGGTACAAACTGAACCGCAAGCTCCAAGCCACTTCATAAACCCTTTGAATTACTGCACATAATGAGTTTTGTGATTTTTTTCAAGTAAATGGGAATTCTTCTTGACAAACAATAAGGCAAGGCTTATATTTTAATGCAAATCTTACAGAAAGTGATAGCATGGCCCAGATAAAACAATTAAGTGCGAGTTTAGAAGACTACCTGGAAGCGATATTCCATATCATTTCCAAGAAAGGCGGCGTCCGTGCCAAGGATATTGCCGCTTATCTGGATGTCAAGGCCGGCTCAGTAACAACGGCCCTGCAGTCTCTGGCAAAGACATCGCACATCAATTATAAGCCATATGGAATCATTACGCTGACGGACAAAGGACTTGAGCAGGCGAAAGAGGTGATTCGCAAGCATGAAATCCTGACGAATTTTTTCGTCGAAATTCTTGGCGCAAATCCGGAAGAAGCGGAGGCCGGCGCCTGTAAGATCGAGCATGTGATTACCGATAAACTGCTGAATCGCCTGATTGCTTTCACGGAGTTTATCCAATCCTGTCCCCGGTGCGGTGATATGATGATTGATAAGTTTCACGGGTTTTATGACCAGAATAACTCTTGTGAAAAAGAACAATGTCAAACCTGTCTCAAGGTAGGATAAGACTATTTGGAATCGGTAAAAAGTGAAGTTGATCGCAGAGAATTACTGTCTTTACAATGAAGCAAAATGTATTGAAATATAAACAAATTTTTTTGGACTCAAATTAAGGAACGCCTTAATTATTAAGTCAGGGCGTCTTTTTGATTGAATTCCGATTTTGGAGAAAGAAAATGGCCAAAGCCTCGTTTTTTGTAAATGATATCAGAGTCCGGCGGAAAGGGGATTTTTTAGTCCTTGAAGCTCGCAAGCAGTGTCAACACGGAACCGTATTTGATGAGGTTTTTTTGACGGTTCCCGCCAAGCTGGCTCATTTGTTTACGGAGATTGATCAGGGTGGCAATATTTCAGATTGTGACAAGACAGCATTGAAATTCGAACGATTTAAATTTTCAACCGATAACTAAAATTCTACGCAAAGGGGTAAACGATGAAGATTGGCATCTTCTATGGCAGCACAACCGGGAACACTGCTGACGCGGCCGGCAGACTCAAGGACGAATTGGCCTCGGCAGGCGAGGTGGTATTGGATGAGATCGCCAATACGGATGTTTCTTCCATGGCGGAGTATGACCTGGTTGTCTTAGGCGCTTCGAC
>JANQGW010000151.1 GCA_028282905.1 Sedimentisphaerales bacterium
TTGAGAAAACGAACGGATTTCAAGGGCATGACATCTGATTACGAATTTAAGTACATGAATCAGTGCATGACCGAACAAGGTTATAAGGCCGTTAAGAAGTCGGAATTGCCTTTGGACGTTAAACGGCAGGAACCGGAATCTTCACTGCACTGGCGCGCACGCGGTTTAGCAGGGACAGTCAAAGAATAGGAAATCCGCTTGCGAATATCGTAATCATAATGAGTACGGTTTTTGCATATAGAATGCGGGCACTGACTTCAGAAGAGATGTATTAGGGAAAGCAAAATGAAACGGACGAGCCTCTTGCTTCAGAGTTGCCGATCCATCTGTGTTCGGCTGTCTTTTTGGGTGACAATACTTCTTACTGTGCTTTTATTTGCAGGGGGGTGTCGGGTTGGTCCCGATTATGTCCGGCCGGATTTTCAGGGGCCTGATCAATGGCATCAGCAGGCGGTTCACGGTTTGGCCGAAGGTTCGGCTGATCTGCAAACCTGGTGGAAAGTTTTTAATGACCCGACTCTTGAAAAACTGATACAACAGGGAGGAATTGAAAACCTTGATCTTAAAATTGCGTTGGCTCGGATTACGGAATCGCGGGCTTTATTGGGTGTTGCAACTGGTGAAAAATGGCCCAATGTGGATGCGGCGGGCGCTTACAGCCGGTCCCGAGCCAGTGAAAACGGATTGCCGGCGGCAGACACCGATCCGTTCAATCTGCATTCGATGGGGGTGGATGCCAGTTGGGAAGTGGATGTGTTTGGCCGAATCAGCCGTTCAGTGGAGTCTGCCAAGGCTTCGATGGAAGCGTCGGTTGAGGATTACCGTGATGTGATGGTCAGCCTGTATTCTGATATCGCCCGAAACTACATCAACCTGCGTTCGATTCAAACACGGCTTCGGTATGCCGAGAACAATATCACACTCCAGCGGGATACACTGGAGTTAAGCCGTAACCGGCGAGATGCTGAATTAGTCCCTGAATTGGACGTTCAGCAGGCGGAGCTGGTATTGGCAATTACCGAATCGACGGTTCCGTCGCTGCGACAGTCCGAACAGCAAACAATTCACCGCTTGAGTGTTTTGCTGGGACAATCGCCGGCGATATTATATGATGAACTGTCAACGGGGCCGGAGATTCCGGTTGTTCCGGAAGATGTGACGGTGGGATTGCCGGCGGAACTGCTTCGCCAGCGTCCGGATATTCGCCAGGCTGAACGTACATTAGCAGCACAGACGGCTGATATCGGCATAGCAACAGCCGCGTTATACCCATCTTTTTCGCTGTCCGGCACATTCGCCCTTGAAGCCCGGCAAATGAAGGATATGGGAGATTGGGGCAGCCGGACCTGGGGGTTTGGGCCATCGATGCGGTGGAATCTGTTTGAAGGCAACCGAATCCGCAGCAGTATCAAAGTTCAGGAAGCGCAGGCTGAACAGGCAACGTATGCTTACAGGCAAACCGTCTTACTGGCCCTTGAAGATGTAGAAAATTCCATGGTGGCCTTTATCCAGGAGCAGCAGCGAGCCGATGCATTGCAGCGGTCCGTGACAGCGGCTGAGAAATCTGTCACGCTGGTGACGACACTGTATGAAAACGGTCTGACGGATTTCCAGAATGTGCTGGATATGCAGCGAACATTGACGGATCAGCAGGACCAGTTGGCGCTAAGTCAGGGCCTGGTGGCCGCGAATTTAGTACGCATCTATACAGCTCTGGGCGGCGGATGGTCGCTGGAAAACATAGAAGACGAGAGGCAATAATCGATTAGACAAGGAGAATATAACATGCCGACAACATCAAAAAAGTCAAATAAGCCGGCCATGATTATCGGTTTAATTCTCATTTTGGGCGGCATCTATGCCGTCTTTTTTGTGGATTGGGGGAAATCAAAAGCTCCCGAGCCAATGCCGGCTCGTCCGTTGAAAATGATTACCGTTGGGCTAACATCACTGCCGCCGGGGCGGGAATATCCCGGCAAGGTGACCGCAAAAGAAACAGCGGCTTTGGCATTTCAGGTACAGGGGCAAATTGTCGAGCTGCCGATTCTGAAGGGACAAAATGTTAAAAAAGGCGAGGTGCTTGCAAAACTGGATGAACGGGATTACCGAAACCAGCTTGACGCCGCAAATGCCGAATATGAACAGGCTAAAACACAGTTTGAACGGATCGAAAAGGCGGCCAAAACAGGGGCAGTCTCTCAAACGGATTTGACGAATGCCAAGGCTGACTTTGAAAAAGCGGAGGCGAACCTTTCCATTGCCAAAAAAGCAGTTGAAGATACCGTGATTAAGGCGCCCTACAATGCGGTTGTTTCGAATACGTTTGCTGAGAATTTTGAGAACGTGCAGGCCAAGCAGCCGATTATTGGAGTTCAGGATATCAGCACTGTTCAGGTGGAGGTGGCGGTTCCGCAGGAACGTGTTTTGAAGGCCAAGGCCCAGCGAGATAAGTTCCGTTATACCGCGACATTTGATTCTCTCCCGGAGATTGAATTTAATGTAGAGGTGAAGGAGTATACCACGGAAGCGGACCCGCTGACGCAGACTTATGCGATTACTTTTACCATGCCCGCACAGGAAGACTATAATGTTTTTCCCGGTATGACCGCCACCGTAACAGAAATTCCTAAAGAAGGTGCTTTCCCTCAAAGCGACCGTCTGACTGTACCCATTGATACGGTCCCTATCGACGGCGTGGGCAATTATTATGTTTGGAAAGTCAAAGAATCTAACGGGACTCTGACGGTCCAGCGACAGAATGTGACGGTGGGAAAAGCGGCTGCCGATGATATTGAGATACTTACCGGCTTGAGCAAAGGAGATCGCATTGCGGCCCAAGGTGTTCATTTGCTGCAGGAGGGCCAACAGGTCCGGCCGTACCGTATCAAAGGTCAGGAGGAGTAAGATGAATATCGCGCAATTCTCGATTGAAAAGAAGACGATCACGATTGTGATAACCCTGCTTCTGTTTTTCGGCGGAATTAAGTCTTATCTGGGGTTGGGGCGGCTGGAAGATCCGGAATTTACCATTAAAAATGCCAAGGTTATCACCTATTATCCCGGTGCGACTGCCTTGGAAGTGGCTGAGGAAGTGACCGATCCCCTGGAAATATCGATTCAGAAAATGGGACAGGTTAGACAGATTGAAACGCTGTCCATGCCGGGTTACTCATCCATTGACGTCGAGATCAAGAAACATCATATGGCCGATGAACTGCCGCAGATTTGGGATGAATTGCGCCGAAAAGTGGGCGATGTTCAGGAACAACTGCCGCCGGGAACATCGACGTCTTTGGTCTGGGATGATTTTGGCGATGTGTATGGGATTTTCTATGCCATTTACGGTGATGGTTTTACGCATAAGGAGATTTATGAGTATGCGAAAATGCTTCGCCGGGAATTGCTGCTGGTTCAGGACGTGGCCGATGTGAGCCTGTTTGGCGTTCAAGATGAACGCATTTATATCGAGATTTCTCGCGAGCGACTGTCGCAACTGGGCTTGTCACCTGAATTGATCTATGCCTCACTTAGCGGCCAGAATATGGTCGTGCCGGCTGGAAATATTGAATGGGGCCGGCAATATGTCCGGATTTATCCGACGGGGGAACTGGACTCCGTTGAGGACATCGGGGACACCGCATTGCTGGCGGCTGACGGAACAACGAAGCTGTATCTTAAGGATATTGCCAATATTGAGCGTGGGTATGTCGATCCACCTCGGGCGATTGTACGTTTTAATGGATTGCCGGCGGTCGGATTGGGGATTTCCACGGCCGAAGGCGGCAATGTCGTCGTGATGGGTGAAGGGGTCAAAAAGAGACTTCGTGAGTTGCAGGCTGAAACGCCCATTGGTATGGAAATTGGAATTATTTCGCATCAGGCCGACACAGTGGTTACTTCCATCAACAGTTTTGTGATTAGCCTGATCGAAGCGATTGCGATTGTGATTGGTGTGCTGGTGTTTGCGATGGGTTTTCGCAGCGGCATTCTGATTGGCGGCATTCTGCTGCTGACGGTTTTGTCCACTTTTATCGTCATGGATGCGCAGGGAGTGATGCTGGAACGCATCAGTCTTGGCGCTTTGATCATCGCACTGGGGATGCTGGTGGATAATGCGATTGTTGTGGTTGAGGGCATTATTATCAATGCACAAAAGGGGATGAGTAAGAAGGAAGGCGCGATTGCCATTGTCAAGCAGACCATGTGGCCGCTGTTCGGTGCAACGATTGTCGCAGTCATGGCGTTTGCAGCCATCGGGGCGTCAAAAGACTCAACCGGGGAATACTGCCGTTCACTATACCAGGTTATCCTGTATTCGCTCACCCTCAGCTGGGTACTTGCTGTGACAACGACGCCGTTGGCTGGGGTGATGTTCCTGAAACCCAAAAAGCTTGAAGGCGATGAAGATCCGTATAAAGGCGCTCTTTTCCAGGGATACAAAAAACTGCTGATCTTTTGCATGCGTAAAAGCGTTTTGACCATTGCGGTGCTTCTGGTGACGCTGGCTGTGTCGATATACGGCTTTGGCTTTGTGGATAAAAGTTTCTTCCCGGATTCCACCCGTCCGCAATTTATGGTTCACTTCTGGATGCCGCAGGGTACGCATATCCGGCAAACGGAAAATAGCCTGCAATCCATCGAAAAGTATTTGCTTGAGCAGGACGAGGTGACGGATATTTCTTCCATCATTGGTCAGGGGGCCATGCGTTTTCTGTTGACCTATACGCCGGAAGAGCCGAATCCAGCTTATGGCATGGTGTTGGTGTCAGTTGAAGATTATCGGGAAATTGATGCGGTGATGGCGCGGATTCAAACCTATCTCAATGATAATTACCCGAATGCGCAGGCCTTCTGCCGACGCTTTATGCTTGGCCCCGGCGATGCCAATAAAATACAGGTTCACCTGCGCGGCCCGGAACCGGATGTGCTCCGCCAACTGTCCGTTCAGGTTGAAGAGATTATGCAAAGTGAGCCGGAGGCGGTGGATATCAACACCGACTGGCGACAGCGTGTGCCGCTGCTAAAGCCGATTGTCTCTGAAACGGCAGCGCGAAATGCCGGTCTGACACGTCAGCAGATTGCTTTGTCTTTGCAGGCGGCGACCGAAGGTCTGCAGGTCGGCCAGTTCCGCGAAGGTGATGAGTTGATCCCGATTGTCTATCGAAGCCCACAGGATGAAAGAGATGATGTACGTGATCTATCGAATATCCAAATCTACAGCCCGACAGGCCGGGGCTTTATCCCGATTCGACAGGTTGTTACGGAAATCCAGACTGTTTCAGAAAACCAGATTATTCGTCGGCGCAACCGGCTGCCGAACCTGACGGTTCGCTGTGACCCCAAGAGCGGCCCGGCCAGTAAAGTGCTGGAAAAGCTGATGCCTCGGATCAATGCTATTGAAATCCCGCAGGGCTATACGCTGGAGTGGGGCGGCGAATACGAAAATTCCGCCGAAGCCCAGCAGGGGCTGGCCGCACAACTACCGCTGATTTTCATGCTGATGGTGTTGGTGGTGATTATCCTGTTTAACTCGATTAAAAAACCGCTGATAATCTTCATGACGGTACCGCTGGCAATTATTGGTGTTACAGCGGGGCTGCTGGTAATGGGCCAGCCGTTTGGATTTATGGCGCTGCTGGGTTTTTTGAGCCTGACAGGAATGCTTATTAAGAATTCGATTGTCCTGATTGATGAGATTAACCTGCAGATTGCTTCCGGCAAGGCTCCGTTTACGGCGATCGTGGATTCAGGTGTCAGCCGTGTCCGGCCGGTATCGATGGCGGCGATGACTACGGTGCTTGGCATGATTCCGCTGCTGGCGGATGCGTTTTTTGTGGCGATGGCCGTTACTGTAATGTTTGGGTTGGCCTTTGCGACGGTTTTGACATTGATCGTCGTGCCGGTCCTGTATGCTTTGATGTTTAAAATCAAGGAACCGACGACATAAAGGCTTTGTGTCGTCATTTTTGAAGGTCATCGGCAATGAAACGAATCACAGCCGAAAGATTCCTGAAAAACAAGTACAATCATCTGCTCTGGGCGTTGATTCTGCTGTTTCTGCTATCACCTTCACTGGAAGCACGGGACCGAAGCATGAATTTCCCGATTGCCCCGTTGTTATTATTGGTTGTGTTGATCGCGGCTATGCGCGCCGATTTTCCCAAGGGCACTTTTTACAGGGTCTTTTGGGGCTTTGCTGTGGTTAGTTTTGCACTGAATATGCTGATCTATTTTTTGCCGGAAGCCTATGAGTCTGTGATTGATGTGTTGAAGATTGTCAGCGGCAGTATCAGCGTGTTATTTTATGCGACGGCGGCCTTTTGCCTGACGGGACGGCTTTTCAGTGTTCGGGTGGTAACTGCCGATACCATTAAAGGAGGCATCAGCGCTTATCTAATGCTCGGTTTTATCTGGGCCGGTCTCTATGCTTTGTTAACTCAGTTCTGCCCGGATACCTTTATCATTTCTTCAGGTCGGACTATCGAGGATATGATGTATGTCCATTTCAGCTTTACGACCCTGACGACGCTGGGCTATGGCGATATTGTGCCGAATGGGAGGATCGCCGCGCTGTTAACGAATAGTGAAGCCATTATTGGCCAGCTTTATCTGACAATCTTTGTTGCACGACTTGTCGGATTGTATATCGTGTCAGAAAATAAACCTCAAATTGAAAGGAATGAGCGATGAAAAAGATAGCAATTTTACTGAACATCCTGGCTGTTATCGTATTGACAGGCTGTAGTCAGTCGAATTTGACGAAAACAGGATTTATCAGCGATTATTCGAAGCTGCAAAAAGAGACTGATTCCAGTTTGAGATATGTGAATGAGGTTGCGATAAAGCGGTATTCCGCGTTCATTGTTGACCCGGTACAAGCCCGTTTAGGTACTGCCAAAAGTGAATTAAATCCCCAGCAGTTAACCGACCTGCAAAATTATATGCATACCAAAATTGTTCAGGCCGTTCGCGTTTCGGGCAAGCGTGTCGTTCACCAGCCCGGCCCCGGTGTGGCACGGGTGCGAGTGGCTTTGACCGATCTTGAAAAGACCGGGGCGATCAATATGCTGCCGCAGGCCAGTCTTGTTGGCGCCGGAGTCGGCGGAGCTTCGATGGAAGCGGAAATTGTCGATTCGGTCAGCGGCACCCAGCTTGGTGCGGTGATTGAATCAAAAGAAGGTTCGCGGATGCCCTTTTCCAATCTGGGCGACTGGACCGCCGCCAAAGGTGTCATGGACAGTTGGGCTCAAAGATTTCAGAAACGCCTGTCTGAATAAGCCATAGTGTCAGAACAAATATTTTGAGATTATTGGGCGGCTCTGCTGTCTTCGAATCGGCAGCAGGAGCCGTTTTCCATAGTATTCTTGGAACGAGCCCACCACCTAAATATGGTCGAAATCGTAAAAATTAAGAGCAATCGAGC
This sequence comes from Sedimentisphaerales bacterium, assembly GCA_028282905.1. Taxonomy (GTDB): domain Bacteria; phylum Planctomycetota; class Phycisphaerae; order Sedimentisphaerales; family Anaerohalosphaeraceae; genus 4572-13. The sequence goes on from JANQGW010000151.1 coordinate 7,424, forward strand.
AATGAAATGTTATTCCCTGGCAGTAAAACCGAGATCCTTGGCTTTGTTTCTCCATTCGAGCCGTTCTATTTTGCTGTCAACTTCGATGTCCTCAATGGTCAATCCGCTTCTTGAGATGATCTGCTTGAGTTTTTCCACCTCAAAGCCGGTCAGCATCAGCCCGTTTCGATAGGGGCTGTAATCCTGCCACGCCTTAAGGGTCCAAGGGACCAATGGCTTAATCAGTTCCAAAATTGCATCGGCATATTCCCGGATTTCCCATTGGGCATGAGTATCACACCGCAAGTCGAGAAAATGCAGCAGATTATGCAGGTCGATCTTCCAATACCACTCCGTGTATGTTGACAGCGGGATAACCATTCTTGCCTGTTCCCGAACGACACCCTTTTCCAATAATTCTCTGTATAGTGTAAACGATCCCTGGCAATTTGCTGTGAACTGTTCGATAATGGTTTGTGCCTGTTCGCTATCGACGGTACCCTCGGAACCCTGCGTATTGATCTTAGACTGGGTCCGGACATTGTCTTCCCGTGGGATATAAAACTCTTCGGGCATTTCTGAATAGCGGCCGCTCATTTCATTCACATTGGCCGTGCGGTGACGGATGGCCTGACGTGCAACAAAGATCGGCATTTTAATATGAAACTTAAACTCGATCATTTCAAGCGGCGAAGTGTGATTGTGCCGCATCAGGTAGCGGATCAGTGTCTTATCGTCACGGATGCTCTTGGTGCCTCTCTTATAGCAGCAGCGGGCAGCCTCGGCGATGGCGTAATCAGCAGACTCTTCAGTATCCGGGATGCAGCTTGGCATACAGTCAACCAGCCGGACAAATCCGTGGTCCAAAACATTGATGAGCGGTTCCCGGTCAGCGTATTTTAGTGATAATAAATTTTTCATGTGCAGATTTTACAGAGATATTGGAGAGAAATCAATCGCTTGTCACGTGATTTAATATAATTTCTTACTACTCAAAATGATACCACCTTGTAAAGTGATGCTATCATGAAATAGCGTCACTATTCCTATTGTGAAGAAACTCGCGTATTTATTGCCTGCTCCTCGGAACCTGGTCCATTCAAAATACAAAAAAATTGGTTATGATTTGCTTATGAAAAAATAAAGAAGATTAAGAAGATCTTGATTTCTGTGAAGTAGGTTGCCTTTGCCCTGCGGCAGACCGAGTCAGGGGTTGCGGAGAGCAGTTCACTTGGTGGCATCACGAAATCTTTGCCTGGTAATAACTTCACCTTTCAATTGCTCCATATCGTCAATTCCACGAGGCAAATACTGTTGAACCATAATTCTAATTTCAGCCATATCCAGTCAATTCACATGGCTTTTTAAGGGTTACATAAGTTATTAGAATAAAAGGAGATATGGGCTGTTTTTGCCATTATGTATTAAAATTTTGGAAAAATGTTCAGCAAGGCATCATTGCTGTACGTAGGAACCGATGGTTTCATCTTAAGTATATTTTGCGAGAGTTAAAAGAGTGTCTGGTCGAGCGAACACAGAGAAAGAAAAGCAATATATTGGGTTATTGGCAGCGCATTATGTCAGGATCAAGTCCTTTATCTTTTCAATGCTGCCTAATGAATCGGATGCTGATGATGTGATGCAAGAAACCAGTATTACGTTGTGGGAGAAATTCGACGCTTTTGAGCAGGGGACGGATTTTGTGGCCTGGGCGGTGACCATCGCAAAGTATAAAGTCCTGGAGTTTCGCAGGAAAAATCAATCCAACCCTCTCATGCTGGATACTCGGGTGCTGGAATTGCTCGAAAAGGAGAATCAGTCGTTCTACGACCAAACAGAAGAAAAAACGCAGGCGCTGAACCAGTGCGTTCAAAAGCTGTCCGGCAAGGATCGAAATTTTCTCAAGCTGAAATATTCTCACGGCTTTACGTTGAGTAAATTATCGCAGCGGTTTGGTTTTTCCGTGACCTCAGCCTACCGGAATGACGCTCGCATTCATGGGCTGCTGCTTTACTGCATCCGCCGCCTTCTTCGATTGGGGAGTACGTCATGAATCCATCACATGAGAAATACGCGGAATTGCGACTGCTGATTTCCCAATCGGCTGGGGGCAGTATTACGCCTGAAGGGATGCAGCGTTTGAATGAAATCCTGCTCAATGATTCGGAGGCACGGCATTATTATCAGGCCTATGTGCATACCGAGGTGATCTTGAGGACGCTGTACACGAACGAACAGCATTTGTTTGATCCCGCGGCAAGCAATACAAGTTCGGATCAGGACTATATGGAAGCACTGCGGCAGTTGGCGGAAATTGAAAAAAACGCACCGGCACTTACAATTGAAGCACCGAAACCGGAAAAAGTAACGGTCAAAATGCTGAAAATTGAAAAGCCGCCTCGAGTGATTAATAAGTTTTCATTGTACTCAGCCATTATTTCCGCGGCGGCGGCCGTGATATTCGTATTTATCTATGTCAAGATGGCGCCGAAAGCTGCTTCACAGGCGGCCATGATAACCGACAGCATGAATGCTCAGTGGGCAAAGAGTGGATACCCGATGGATGTAGGCGAGTACTTATGGGATAATGAAGGCACACGGTGGCTGCAGCGAGGGACGGTCAAACTCGAATTTGGGTATGGTGTTGAAGTGATTATTGAAGGGCCGGCGGAATTTGAACTGGAAAGTACGGATGAAATGACACTGCTCTCCGGGCGACTTTACGCCATGGTTCCAAAGGGAGCGACCGGTTTTACTGTTCAGACGCCGTATTCAACTGTCATTGACTTGGGAACCGAATTCGGCATTAAGGTTGATTTCGACGGGACAACGGATGTTCATATGTTTAAGGGCCGGGCATCGCTGATTCCCGGCAGCAGTGGTGAAAAAGATAAGGGACAGGAGTTGACGGCTGGGCAGGCCAGAGCTGTAACAAAGGCCGGAGCCGTTCAGAATATTGCACTGGACAAACAGGCATTTGTTCGGCGCTTTGACTCCGAAGCGGGGCTCTTGTGGCGAGGCGATGACATTGACCTGGCGGACATTGTCGGTGGCGGCAATGGTTTCGGAACCGGGACACTTAACCATGGTATTGACGTTGTCACCGGAGGCTTTTGCCAGGATCTTCACACGGTATGGCGAGAAAGTGTTGAAACTGGTTTTCGTAGGGTGTTGGCCAGTGAGCTGGTGGATGGCGTTTTTTCCGTTAATAACCACAATGGGCCGATTATTGTTGATTCTGTGGGACATCACTTTGAATTGGGCTATAAAAACCGCGGCCACTGGGGCTACGTTATGAACGGCGCTTTTCATGAAAGTGATAATGTGCCGCGGCATACGCTGGTGCTGGATGGTCAACTGTGTGGAACGGAGGACAACCCAGCGATTGGAATGCATGCCTGCATGGGGATTACCTTTGATATAGAGGCGATCCGCGAACAGACGCCTGGGACTTTGGTGACACGGTTTACGGCTTTAGCCGGAGTATCTGAAACCATCGGAAACTTCCCCGAGGGGCACACAGGCAAAGCGGACTTCTGGGTTCTGCTGGACGGCGAGGTCAAATTTAACTGTCGTCTGCATTGGCAGGATGGAGGAAGTCCAATTGACTTGCCGATTTTTCCGGAACATCGATTTTTAACGTTAATTACAACCGATGCCGGCGACAGTACCGGCTGTGACTGGTCGTTGTTCGCCAGCCCACGGTTAAATTTAGTGTCTGATAATTCAGACGGCAGCATCTAAGTGCATGGGGATGAATTAAGTGTGATCCGTTGATATCTAATGGCACGAAGAATCTATAAATGAACTTTGGAAAGGAAGTTAGGATGTTCGCAAAGAACCGGAATAAAAAGAATGGAAACGGCTTTACCTTAATTGAATTGCTGGTTGTGATTGCGATTATCGCGTTGCTGATGGCGGTGATTATGCCGGCACTGAGGAGAGCCAAAGACCACGCCCGCACGGTGATGTGCAAGGCGAATCTTAAACAGTACGGTTTAGCGATGACCTCCTATTTGCAAGATAATGATAACACGTTTCCGTTGTCCTACCAGGCGATTTATACTGAAAAGATGGCCAATTATTATCCGTGCCAGTGGCATAACAAAGAAGCCAGCCCTGAAAACCATGATGAAAGTGCCGGACCGCTGTGGGCATATCTGCCGGATATGGGTGCGCATCTTTGCCCGTCATTTGAGGCATTGGCGAAGAAATACGGCCAGTTGCATCTTGATCATCGTGATTCTATTCCAATGGACCCGCAGTACTCATACAGCCAGAATGCTTATCTGGGCAGCGGTGCCGGTGTCAAAAAAGCCTCGGGTATCGATCGTGCCAGTGCGGAAGTGGCGCTGTTTGTTGAAGAAACGCTGTGGCGGATTAAAAGCGAAGATAATCACAATGTGGCGACGCATGTCCTTAACGATACGACCTTCTGGTCTCGCCATCCCGGTGATTCCATTGTGGGCGACTCGGTTGCGACCTATCACCGAAGCAGCAAGGTCGAAATGTCGATTGTCGATAACGGCAGCGAAGTTACGCAAACTAAAGACGGTGGTATGGGCAATGTTGTTTTCAATGACGGGCATGTTGATTTGGTCGATCCGTTTGAGTATCAGGAAGGTGTCGCGGGGCGGTTTTATAAGAGTTATTTGATTTCGTTTCCAAAGCGAAGTGTGATGGACCGGGTACGCCCTTATTAATCTAAAGGTCGGTGGTTATACGGCCTGAGCAAGTTCTGAAAAAGGAGATAATCAGAGTTCTGCGGTCAGGGTGCGCGCACAGATAAACCGGCTTGGGGGGACATCTGATGTCAAAGCAGAAGCGCTCGAAATTTAGAATACTCATCGTTGTGAGTGAGGATATGTTTGGCAGGGATGGGTGATGATGTTCATTTTTTTTATGAAAGGAAGTGAATTATGAGAAACAAAGCAATGGTAATGATGTTTGTGTTAACCCTGTTGGCAGGGACGGTCCTTGCCACGACACCGATTCGTGTGGAGTTTGCGGATCTTGAGGGGCAGAATACCGGTTCATCCAATCCGGATCAATTACCGGCTCTGGTGGATTTGGGGTTGAATGTGACCAAGGTGAATGAAGACCCGGCGACCTTTACCGCTGCCGGGGCAGTGTTTGATACCGCCAATGAAGGTGACGGTGGGCGCAACTACATTCGTACGATTGATATTGATTATGATTCTCAGGATTTTACGGCCTATATCGTAGTGGTCAGCCCGACAACGAACCAGAATATCTTTTTCGGGATGGGAAGTGCTCAGATGGGTAGTTGGGGCGTTTTCGATTATGGTGTCGGCGGCGCTTCTACGATTGGCTGTGAACTCAGAGACCGATTCAACGTTGTCTGGCGTAATGACAACACCGGTGCACAAGGAATCGATACTGCTATTAACGACGGTGTGATTACGTACAGTCCTGAGATGCTGATTATGATGGCATATGATGCAGCGGCCAAGACCATGTCATTTTACCTGGATCAGGAAAATGACGGTAGTTTTGATTATGAGCCAATCACCGTTGACATCACAGGTTTTTTCGATAATGATAAAAACGCAAGAATCCTGATTGGCGCCGATGAAAGCGGAACTATCAAGAATCTTTATGTCGATACCGAATCCACGCTGGTTGCCAACAATCCCAGTCCTGTCTTTGGACAGACCGGGGTTTTGACCGATGCGACACTGACCTGGTCCGTTGCCGAAGAACCCAACAGCCCGGGAACGCCGGTGTCGGACTTTGACAGTCACCTGCTGCTGATTTCAGAAAACTGGAAAGACATTGCCGATGCCAATGATTTTGACGGCGTTTTGTTAGCGACCGGCTCTTATACGCCGGGTGTGTATGATGCGACGACCAATCCGGGTGGTCTGGCGATGGACAAGACCTATTACTGGCGTGTCAATGAGAAGATCGCAGGAGATCCGAATGTGACTTATATTCGCGGTAATATCTGGTTCTTTGAGACACAGAAGTCAGTACCTGTGATCGATGTGCAGCCTGCCAATCAGGCGATTGAATCCGGTGATCCAGCCATTTTCAATATCGAGGTAACATCTCTGTCAGCGCCGAACTACACATGGTTCAAGTATGTGGACGGGACCAATGATATTGATTTGACGACGATTGCTGATGCCGATATTACCGGTGCCGATACCGATACCCTGACCATTGCCAATGCCGAGATTGCTGATGAAGCAGGGTACTACTGTGTGGTTAGTAATGATTCCGGTACGGATGTTCCGTCAGATCAAGCGGCTGTGATTATTAAGCGTCTGCTGGCTTACTGGCCATTCGATATCGCCGATGACCCGAACAGCGTGATTGCCGGCAGCCCCGTGACATCGGCCCTTGGCGCACCGACATTCCTGACCGAAGGTGTCAGCGGAGGTGCTTTCCAGTTTGACGGTAGTGATGATGCATTCTATACCGAAACGGCTCAGGCAGATTACTTTAAAGCCTGTGACAATGCCATGACGGTAACTTGTTTTGTGAAGTCTTCCGGTCAGGTATCCTGGACACCTTATATCAGCAAACACGGCGAAAGCGGCTTGGGATGGCAGCTCAGACAGCGGGGCGGCGATCGGAAGGCATGCTTTACCACACGCGGCACCGGCAATGATGACGGCACCGGCAGTATCACAGACATCTATGACGGTCAGTGGCATTTTGTGACCGGTACGTTTGACGGTACAGAGAAAAAGCTCTACATTGACGGAATTCTCGAAGTGACGGATGCTGTTTCCGGCAGCATTAATTACAGCACTTCTCCTGTCGTCTTTGGTGCCCGTATCTGGGAAGAACCGGACGGCTTCAAAATCGGAGGTTTTGCCTCGATTTCAATTGACGAAGCACAGATTTACAACTACGCCCTGACTGCCGAGGAAGTCATCCAGCTTGCGGCGAACCTTTCCAGTCAGCCTGTTTGTCGGGAATACCCGGTCGGCGATATTGTGCGTGACTGCAAGGTCGATATGCTGGATTTGGCTGAACTTGCCAAGAACTGGCTGACCGATAATAATGTCGTGCCTGAGTAGTATTGAACTGCTCTTTAAAGTGTTTGACGGGGCATGTTCCGAATTTGGAACATGCCCCATCCTGATAGGATGTGTTGATAAGGGCTGTTTTTCGTGCAAAAAAAGTAGAGATATGGTACAATACCGCCTGAGAATCCCGTTAAAAGATGCAAACGATATATCCGTCTTTTTAAGAGATTTTCGGCAACAGACACCGGGTTGTTTCGGCGGACTCTGCGATATACAACAACCGGTTAAGCGGGGGGCAGTTTTTTGGCACTGATGTCTTAACAAGAGCCTGATAAATGCCGATAGTGATTGGATGCGACGTGATTATGTCTCGAGGGGTGCGGTTGTGATGATAACGAACCAAATGATAAGAACCGGCAAAACAATGGCGGCGGGGGTTTCTCTTTTTGCAATTATTCTGTTTTTCAGCCTGTGTGCGTCTGCGCCGGGCAAATGTCCCGCGGCGGATTTGACCGGTGACTGTCGAGTTGACCTTGCAGATATCGCTTTGTTTGCCGAGCAATGGCTTAATGGTGATTGCGGTGAAAGTGACAGCGGCTGAGGAGATATCGTCGGTGATGGCGACGGGATTGACTTGCAGGATATGGCCGCGATGTCAGAGGAATGGCAGACGGTTAGAAATCCTCTTGTTATCAATGAGCTGCTTGCCGACAATGTTGCGGTGAATACCGATCCCCAAGGACAGTATGACGACTGGATCGAACTATACAATCCTTCCGATGCGTCAGTGGATATTGGTGGAATGTATATTACTGATAATCCGGCCATTCCCCTGAATCATCGCATCCCCACAGGTTTTTCACAGCAGACCTCGATTGCTCCCGGCGGATATCTGCTGCTCTGGGCGGATAATGATGTTCAGGACGGCCCCCTGCACCTGCCGTTTGCATTGGATGCCGCCGGCGAAGAAATTTTGCTGTTTGAATCAGACGGGATAACGCCGGTTGATTCGATTGATTATGATTCTCTGATCGAAGACATTGCCTTTGGTTCGGTGCTTGACGCGGGCGATGAACGGCATACGCTGACTCCGTCTCCATTGGCATCCAATGCGGGGCAATCAGTGACGATTATCGCCTCACCTTTGATGTCGCAGTCCAGCGGCATTTTTACAGAAACATTGTCCTTGGCACTGACAGCCGAATCTCAAGACCATACCATTCGATATACAACGGACGGTTCTACACCATCGACAACAGCAGGGACCGTTTACAGCAGCCCTATTTCGCTAACTCAGACAACAATGGTCAAGGCCGTTGCCTATGACAGCGAATCCCGAGTCAGTGCGACAGCATCAGAACATTATATCAAGTTGGATTCCACAGCCGCAGCTTTTACCTCGAACTTACCAGTCGTATTGGTTGATAATTTCGCTGCTGGAACTGTTCCTGATGAGCCGAAAATTGATGCCGTGATGATCATTTTCGAACCGGATGAGATAACCGGCAGAACTTCTTTCGCTGTGGAACCGGAATTGACAACGTTTCTCGGAATCGAAAGGCGGGGGGCTTCGTCGCTGAATAACCCGAAGGGCAATTATAATATTGAAGCATGGGATTTACAGAAACAAGAAAAGAACATTAAGCCGCTGGATATGCCCAAAGAGTCGGACTGGATTCTGCATGCGCCTTATAATATTGACCGTTCACTGATTCGCAATGCTTTTTCATATGAGATGAGCAATCAGATCGGAAGTTATGCCGTCCGCACGCGTTTTGTGGAGATGTTTTTGAACAAAGATGATGGCGTTTTGACTCAGGATGACTATGTCGGACTGTATGTTTTCATGGAAAAGGTCAAACGTGACGGCGACCGGGTGAATTTGGAAAAACTGACCGTGACCGACAATACCGAGCCGGAAGTTGCCGGGGGATATATCCTTCGCCATGACCGCCCGGATTCGACCGATGCGACATTTACGACATTCAGAGGACTTCGCTTGATTCACGAATACCCTAAGAAGGACAGCATCACGGCGTCACAGCGCAACTGGATCAGTAATTATGTACAGGCGTTTGAGGATGCCTTGTATTCGCCGGGATTTCAGGATACACAGACGGGGTTCCGCCAGTACTTGGATGCCGAAGAAGCACTCAAGCATAATATGCTGAATATGTTCTTTATGAATGCCGATGCATTGCGGCTCAGTGCTTTCATGCACAAGGATCGAGAAGACAAGCTTGTGATGGGGCCGCTGTGGGACCATAATATCTCGCTGGGGACGAATTATGATCCATTCGGCAACCGTGTTTGGGATCCGCAGCGATGGCGGGGTTACGGTGATGCCACGGATTATTTCGGCTACGGCTGGTGGAACCGAATTTTCGAGGATGCGGAATTTCGGCTTGCCTATGCGGATCTTTGGTACAGCCTGCGTGAAACAACGTTCAGCCTGCCGCATATGAATTTGCTGATCGACCAGATGAGTGCCGAAATTGCAGAAGCTCAGCAGCGTAATTTCGCTCGATGGCCTGCGGTACAAAGTCAATACCTGGAGGGCTGGCCTGCGGAGATTAGTCATCTGAAAAACTGGCTCAGCCAGCGGGCCGCCTGGATCGATACGCAGATGGCGATTGAGTTTGCGCCGACGCCGCCGGTTTTCAGTATTGAAGGCGGACAGGTGGATGTCGGGACGCAGACCACCATCTCACACAGTGATCCGAATGCGACAATCTATTACACCCTTGAAGGGACGGATCCGCGGTCACAGGACTCAGCGACAACCGGGATCCCGGTCAATATCTTTTCAGAAGATGCTGCAAAAAAGGTTCTGGTACCTTCCGCACAAAACGGCGGTGATAGCCTGTACCAATTCGCTCACGGCATCTCGGTAACAGTGTATCAATTTGACGAGGCAGTCACTGGGATGGACTCTGCGCTGGAGCTGCTGATGGACGCGTCACATCACACCAGCGTTACTGCTGAGACGGCGGATGTCATTAACTATTATGATACCGGTGCGGACGGCCATTTCACTGGCAACAATCTGTTTCCCGGCTTTACGGAGGGACAGGGCGTCAATAACTTTGCGGTTATTGTAACCGGCATGGTGGATATCAATTCGGCTGACGAATGGACATTCGGCATCAACAGCGATGACGGTTTTTCATTTGAACTGTACAATGAGGCGGATTCGTTCAACTTCTCATACCCTGCGCCGCGCGGCCCAGCCGATACATTAGCGACATTTGATATCACACAGACGGGGCTGTACCGCTTTAAGCTGATCTTTTACGAGGCCGGCGGGGGAGCGGAACTGGAATTATTTGCGGCAAAGGGAACTTACACCACATTTGATTCGGAAGGATTTCGACTTGTAGGCGATTCGCAAAATGGTGGTCTTGCGACCTATTGCTCGTGGGTGATGCCGGAGTTTGATGATTCATCATGGACCGCCGGCAACGGTGGAGTGGGATATGAACGCAACCCCTCCGATTCGATCAACTATACTGATTTGATTGACATTGATGTTGAAGGTCAGATGTACAACAAAACTCCGGCATGCTATATTCGGATACCGTTTACGGTTGAAGATGTTGATGAAATCCAGCAGCTGACCCTCAGTGCCAGGTATGATGACGGTTATATTGCCTATCTGAACGGCATCAAAATAGCTGAGGTTAACTATGATAGCAGTGTAACCGGCGCTGCCGACTGGCAGTCCCCGGCCAATGCATATCATGATGATAACGCCGCGAGAGTCGCCGAGGCTATTTCGCTGGACAGTTATTTGGATAAACTGGTGTCAGGGCAGAATATTCTTGCTATTCATGCACTTAATCACGGCGATGGAAGCAGTGATTTGCTGTTTTCGGCTGAAATAAATGGAACCCGCAGTTCCGGCAATCTCCCGTCCCCGTCGGCGGCAGAGTACACTGGCCCGGTAACACTGAATGAAAGTCGCGAGCTTAAGGCGCGAGCATTGAATAATGGTATCTGGAGTGCGCTGAACGAGGCGATGTTTGCGGTTGGTCCTGTGACGGAGAGCCTGCGGATTAACGAGCTGATGTATCACCCAGCCGATCCGAATACAGAGTTTATTGAACTGAAGAACATCGGTACCGAAGCCATTAATCTGAATCTGGCTGCTTTTAGCAACGGTGTGGACTTTACCTTTGGCGATGTCTCGCTGGCAGCCGGTCAATACACACTCCTCGTTCAAAATCAGGCGGCCTTTGAAGCTAAATACGGCACCGGGCTCAATATCGCCGGCCAGTACACCGGCAGTCTTGATAACGGCGGTG
>JANQGW010000181.1 GCA_028282905.1 Sedimentisphaerales bacterium
AAGATGGCCAAGCCCATCGACATCACCAAGAAAGACGACATCGTCAACATCGCCGCGATCAGCGCTAACAACGACGTTGAGATCGGCAAAAAGATGGCCGAAGCGTTCATGCGGGTCGGTAAAGACGGCGTGATTACCATCGAAGAAGGCAAGAGCCTGGATACCACCGTCGATTACGTTGAAGGGATGCAGTTTGACCGGGGTTACCTGTCGCCGCATTTCGTGACCGATCAGGACAACATGACCTGTGAAATGGAAAAACCCTTCGTACTGATCTATGAAGACAAGATCAGCAATGTTCAGAAGATCGTTCCCCTGCTGGAAGCAGCTTCCAAGGCGAAACGCCCGCTGCTGATCATCGCAGAAGACGTTGAAGGCGAAGCACTGGCAACACTGGTTGTGAACAAGCTCCGTGGGATTCTGCAGGTAGCCGCTGTGAAGGCTCCCGGTTACGGCGACCGCCGCAAGGCTATGCTGGAAGATATCGCCGTCCTGACCGGTGCTCAGCCGATCTTCAAGGATCTGGGCATTGAACTGGACAAGGTTGAACTGTCGCAGCTGGGTACCGCCAAGAAAATCACCATCGACAACGACAACACGATCATCGTCGAAGGCGCCGGCCCGGTTGAAGGCCTGCAGGGCCGCATCGCTCAGATTCGCAACGAAATCGACATAACCACCAGTGACTATGACCGCGAAAAGCTCCAGGAACGCCTGGCCAAGCTGACCGGCGGCGTTGCACAAATCAACGTTGGCGCCGGAAGTGAAGCGGAAATGAAAGAAAAGAAAGCCCGTATCGAAGACGCCCTGCACGCAACCCGTGCGGCGATCGAAGAAGGTATCGTGCCCGGCGGCGGCGTTGCCCTGGTACGCTGCATCGACGCGGTCAGCAAGCTCAAACTCAAAGGCGACGAAGCCACCGGTGCTGAAATCGTCGCGGGCGCCCTGCGGATGCCCTGCTTCTGCATCGCAGATAACGCCGGTGCTGTAGGCAACCTCGTGGTTAACAACGTTGCCAAGGGTAAAGGCGGCTACGGATACAACGCCGACAAAGACATCTACGAAGACCTGATTGAAGCCGGCGTCATTGACCCGGTGAAGGTAACACGCATCGCTCTTCAGAACTCTGCTTCGGTCGCAGGTCTGCTGCTGACGACCGATTGCATTGTCACCGAACAACCTGCCGACGAACCGGCCGGTGCCCCGGGAATGGACCCCGGCATGGGTGGTATGGGCGGCGGAATGCCCGGTATGGGAGGAATGGGTGGCATGGGCGGTATGGGCATGCCCGGAATGATGTAATTTCAGAGATCAGCAGTCAGATGTCAGAAATCAGAAAACATATATCAGTTAAACGAATATAACAGGAGATTTTAAATATGAAACTTATACCGTTGGAAGATCGCGTCGTTGTTAAACCGCAGGAAGCCGAAGAAAAAACCGCCGGCGGGATCGTACTGCCCGACAGCGCCAAGGAAAAACCTCTCATGGGTACCGTTATCGCCGTCGGCCCGGGCAAGATGCTCGACAGCGGCAACCGCGGCGCCATGGGCGTTAAGAAAAACGACGTCGTTCTGTACGGTAAGTACGGCGGAAGCGATGTTGAAGTGGACGGCGTTGACTACAAGATTCTTCGCGAAAGCGAAATCCTAGGCGTTGTTGAGAAATAGACGATAATTCAACTATCGAATGATAGTCTGGAGGTAAATACACAATGGCAAAACAAATGATGTTTCAGGAAACAGCACGGGCGCACCTGAAAGACGGCTTGGGGCAGTTGGCCTCAGCGGTCAAGGTCACGATGGGACCAACCGGCAAGAACGTGCTGCTGCATAAAAGTTTCGGATCGCCGAAGGTTACCAAGGACGGCGTGTCGGTCAGTAAGGAAATCGAACTGCCCGAACCGTTCAAGAATATCGGCGCCAAGATGGTCAACCAGGTTGCCAGCAAGACCAGTGACGTTGTCGGCGACGGTACGACGACCGCGACGGTTCTGGCCGAAGCGATCTATGGCGAAGGTTTGAAGTACATCACCGCCGGCGTCAACCCGGTAGCGATTCAGCGCGGCATCAACAAGGCGGCTGCTGAAGTCGTTAAGTTTATTGAATCGGCTGCTAAGCCGATCAAGGGCCACGGCGACATCGCCAAGGTTGGTGCTATCAGCGCCAACAACACACCGGCTGTCGGTGAAATTCTCGCTGACGCAATGGACAAGGTCGGCAAGGAAGGCGTCATCGAAGTCGAAGAAGGCAAAGGCATGGAGACCGAACTGCACGTTGTCGAAGGCATGCAGTTTGACAAAGGCTACCTGTCGCCTTACTTCATGACCGACGCCAACAGCCTTGAAGCGGTTATGGAAGACGCTTATGTGCTGCTGCACGAAAAGAAAATCTCGAACCTGCGTGAGATGGTTCCGCTGCTCGAAAAAATCGCTCAGACCGGCGCACAGCTGCTGATTATCGCTGAAGATGTTGAAGGCGAAGCGTTGGCGGCATTGGTCATCAACCGCTTGCAGGGTGTGCTGAAGATCTGTGCGGTGAAGGCTCCCGGTTTCGGCGACCGACGCAAAGCGATGATGGAAGATCTGGCGATTCTAACCGGCGGTCAGGTGATTACCGAAGATCTCGGTATTAAGCTGGAAAGCGTTGAACTATCGCAGCTTGGTAGGGCCAAGAAGATCGTCGTCGGCAAGGACAACACCACGGTGATCGAAGGTGCCGGCAAGAAGAAAGACATCAAGGCTCGCTGTGAACAGATTCGCAACATGATCGAGAAGACAACCAGCGACTATGATCGTGAAAAGCTGCAGGAACGCCTGGCCAAGCTGACCGGCGGTGTTGCCGTCATCCAGGCCGGTGCGGCTACCGAGACGGAAATGAAAGAACGCAAAGATCTGCTGGATGACGCTCTGCACGCGACAAAGGCTGCGGCCGAAGAAGGCGTGATTCCCGGCGGCGGAACGATCTATCTACGTTCGATTGAAAACGTTGTCAAGGCTAAGAGCAAGGTCCGCGGCGATGAAAAGATCGGTTTCGATATTCTCGTTAACGCTCTGAAGGCTCCGACTCGCCAGATCGTCGAAAACGGCGGTGGCGAAGGCGATGTCATCGTTGCCGAACTGCTGGAAATGACCGGCAACAAGGGCTTCAACGCCGCGACCGGCGAATACGTTGACATGCTCAAGGCGGGTATTATCGATCCGGCCAAGGTCGCTCGTACCGCCCTGCAGAACGCCGCGTCGGTTGCCGGGTTGATGCTGACAACCAACGTTGTCATTACTGATTTGAAAGACGATGACGCTGAAAACGCTGAAATCGGCGCAGTTGTCTAAGTCTTGTATGGATTAAATTGAAGTGCCGGGTTCCGAGCCGCTACGTTCGGGACTCGGCTTTCTTTGCAAATATATACAGCAGCCCGAAGCGTCAGCGCCGGGACGCGAAACCATGTGATACACGCCTATCGTGTCGCTTTCGCTCCACGCTGCTGTCTGTAACGAAATTCTTAAACGGAAACGATTATGGCCAAACGCGATTACTATGAAGTACTGGGAGTGGACCGCAAGGCCTCCGCGGATGACATCAAACGAAAATACCGCCAGTTGGCTATCAAGTACCACCCGGACAAAAACCCGGGCGATAAAGAGGCTGAAGCGAAGTTTAAGGAATGCGCCGAAGCCTACGAAGTGCTCAGCGATGACAATAAACGCCAGCGGTATGACCAGTTTGGTCATGACGGCCTGCGCGGCGCCGGCGTTCATGACTATTCGCACATGAATGTCCAGGATATTGGCGATATTTTCGGGGATATCTTTGGTGATATTTTCGGCGGTGGTTTTGGCGGCAGGCGCAGCGCTCGCCGGGGCGGAGCGCCGCGCCCGAGTCGTGGCTATGATCTGGAAACAACGGTTCAGTTGACACTGGAAGAAGTTTCCTCCGGCTGTGAGAAAACGATTGAGTTTACGCGGCAGGATACTTGCGGCGAATGTACCGGTACCGGCGTCGCCAAAGGCAAAAAGCCCAGCACCTGTTCAACCTGCGGCGGACAGGGTCAGGTCCAGCGGGCGGGACTCGGCGGATTTTTCCAGATGGTTTCGACATGTCCACAATGTCAAGGAACCGGCCAGGTGATTACCGATCCGTGCAAAAAGTGCCGCGGTAAAGGACAGGTACCCAAAAAACGGACGCTCAGCGTCAAGGTGCCGGCCGGCGTTCATGAAGGTCAGGGCATTCGCGTTTCCGGCGAAGGCGAACCGGGTAAACTAGGCGGACCTCGCGGCGATCTATACTGTTATGTGCGAATAAAAGCCCATCCGTTTATGATGCGGGACGGCTCGAACCTGGTGGTGACAGTGCCGCTGAGCTTTACGCAGATGGCCTTGGGCGCGATGATTGACGTGCCGACACTGGAAAACACACGGCAGTTGAAAATCCCGGCCGGCAGCCAGCACGGTGCGGTGATGCGAGTCAAGGGACAGGGACTGCCGGACCTGCGAAGCGGGCGTAAAGGCGATTTGATGGTTCAGTTGGTTGTGGAAATTCCGAAGAAATTGTCCAGTGATCAGGAAGACCTGCTGCGTCAGTATGCCAAAACCGAAGAGGTTGATGTTAACTCGGAAAGCAAGAGCTTTTTCGAGAAGATTAAGAACCATTTTAATAATAACAAATAAGAATCGTCCCATGGACAAGACTATTTAAATAGATTCCTCACATCCGTTCGGAATGACAATAACAGGATGAAAGCATGAGCGAAAAAGACCTGAAAAAAGCTAATAAGAAAATCAAAGAGCTGGAAAAAAAGCTCGAAGCATTGGAAAAACAGCTTGAGGAAGTGGCCGCGGAAAAACAGGACACGTTTGAGCAGCTTCAGCGTATCAGCGCCGACTATGCGAACTTCCAAAAGCGCACGCCCAAGCAGATCGCTGACTCGGTGGCCTATGAGAAAAAGGCGATTATACGGTCATTGCTGCCATCGGTGGATAACTTCGAGCATGCCCTGTCGCACGCTTCTGAGGCCAGCGGTGAAGAAGCCCTCGATAATATCATCAAGGGCATTCAGATGGTTTTCGACCACATGTTAGACGCATTGAAGGCTCACGGCGTGCAGCGTATAGACGCACTAGATATGCCGTTCGATCCGAATCTGCACGAGGCCATGATGCGACGATCCGAGCCGGATAAAGAGGATAACACGGTACTTGAGGTCTATCAGGCCGGCTACATGATCGGCGAACAGGTACTGCGGCCCAGCAAGGTTATTGTCAATAAAATCGAAACAGAACAACCGGCTGAAGACACTACTGAAACAGCAGCGAACACCGAGGCCGAGCAAGAAACAGAAGCAACCAAAAATAACAAGCAGGAATCATAAGATGCCGACGTACGAATATAAATGCGATCATTGTGACCATATGCTGGAAGCCTTCCAGTCGATCACCGCAGCGCCAAAAAAGAAATGCCCCGAATGCGGCAAGCTCAAACTCAAACGTCTACTCGGCACCGGCGCGGGACTGATCTTTAAAGGCAGCGGCTTCTATGAAACCGACTACCGAAGCGACAGCTATAAAAAAGGCGCTGACAGCGAAAAAGCTAAAAAAGACACCAAGAAAACCGACACCAAAAAGCAATCCAAAAAGACAGATACAAAGACAGCCAAGAAAGATAAGAAGCCGGCATAATTTTGACACAGATTTGCGCTGATTAACACAGATTACTATTTAATCAGCTTTGCCAGTTCGCGGAATTTTTTGTGTTTGGAATCTGCCAGCAATTCGAAGAGGCACATTTCGGTTGAGCTGATAGTCACACCTTCCTGTCGCATTCGATTCAGGGCGATTTGTTTATTATCTGTGGTTCGGGATGTAGTCGCATCGGCAATAACATGGACACCGACGCCCTTTTTGAGTAAGTCTCTCGCAGTTTGATACACGCAGACGTGTGTTTCGATCCCGCAGATAATCGCAGTTTTAGGATTGAGTTCTTTAAGTTTTTCGGTGAACACTGCATCACCGCAGCAGCTAAACGAGGTCTTGTCAAACGGGTGCAACTCTCCAAGTACCCCAACAAGCGGCTCAATTGTCGGCCCCAGTATCCTGGGTACTTGCTGACACCATAGAATCTCGATTCCCAGTGCTTTTGCCATCTCGATTAAAACCAAACTGTTTCGCTGCACCGACTCGGATTCGGCCATCACATCGAATAGTTTTTCCTGGATATCGATGACAATCAGGCAGGTGTTTTGGGGTGTCAGCATCGGTGCGTGTCTCCGTGTTGTTACTGATAATTGCGTTCGATATAAATTGTCAGTTCAATCGTCGCGTTTTGCATCTGGTCATAGCTTCCGGCCAGTGTCGGCACTGACATTTCCGGATAGCCATCGTCGCTCATGGTCTGCTCATCATCCGCTTTGGCCACCGCCGTATCGCCCTTCAAATTGGCAGATGCGTAGCGAACAGCCAGCCGGTTCAGCATATCGAGATTATCCTCATAGACCAGCATCTTTAACTGGCGATCCTGAGGATCATTTATGGTAATGGTCGTGTCATCAGCACCGTTGATCTTCAATACCACTTCTTTACATCGCGGTCGCACCGTTGTCAGGGTGTCCAGCAGGCCGGCAATCTTTTTTGGAGACGCTTTAATTTGAAAACTAGTCACATCGGCTGCACCGCTCTTGTGCGTCTGGGCAATCAGCTCTTTGGCCCGGATGGCATTGTCCAACTGCCGACTGACGGTCATGTATTCATCGGTTTTGAAAATCAGTGTCCCATTAAATGGCAATTCCTGCTGTAAACCAGTTGATGCCGCTGCCGGAGGCGATGCGGTTTCCGAGGGATTCGTCTGGGCAATGCGCCTATCCGTCGATATGTACATATCCCCATCCTGTGGAGGTTTCATAATCTCCCAGACCACCACAAACAGCAAGCCCAACGGAATCAGCAGCATAGCGGCCGCCGTCAACGCCCGACGGGCCAATAAATGACTTTTGCCAACGACCGTCTCGTCTGTTTGCCCCGAATCACCTAAGATCAACTTGCGTTCCAGCTCGGCGCGAATATCATCAATCATTGTCTCCGGCGCAGATTCGACCGGCAATGCACGGATTGCTCTCTGCTGTCGCTGGAGAGCCTTTAACGTTTCGCCAATGGACGGATCATGCAGAATCATGCGTTTCAGTTCCGTCCGCTGGCGTTCGGTCGCCTCGCCGTCCAGATACAGCGTCATCAGTTCATCAATATTAATTTTCGGTTTCTCACTCATGTCAGCACCGCTTCCAATCGTTCACGCAACGCATTTCGCGCCCGGCTGAGGCGACTCTTGACTGTTCCGTACTCAATGTCGAGCACTTCGGCAATCTCGGCATAGCTCATCTGTTCAATATCCCGCAGAATCAAAATCACCCGGTAGTCATCCTGCAATTTGCCGATGGCATCGCTTACGACTCGGGCCAGTTCTTTCTGCTGAGCCAGTCGAACCGGGTCATTTTTGCCGGAATCTGCAATCACCTGTGAAAGCCGCTGCGTATCCGTTTCCTGTTTGTCATGTGTCGCGTCCAGAGACATCGGCGAAAATTTCAGCCGGCGGCGGCAATGATTCAGCGTCAGGTTGACCGCCACCCGGAAAAGCCATGTATAAAAGCTGCTCTGGCCGCGAAACGAACCAATACTCTCTATTACTTTGACAAACGTATCCTGCGTAAGTTCCGCGGCATCGTCACGATTTGAACAAATTTTTAAAATGGAATTGTAGATGCGGTCCTGGTACTTGGCAATCAGACAACTCATCGCCTCCGGATCGCCGTGCTGACACTGACGAACCAGTGAATCATCATCTAAACTCTTGCTATTCTTGTGTTTATGAAAAAAACTCAAAGATTTTTCCCAAGCGTAACGGGTTGATAATCGACCGCAAAGAATAATTCTGGCCGCTGATTATACACAATTACACAGCGCTCCAACAAGCAATGTTTTTGGTTTTTAGGGACGAAACTGCAATTTTTTCAGCGCACTGAGCCGTTTTTCGCCCGTTAGACAGGTTACTTCCAGCACATACCGTCGCTCCGGACTCGGCGTAAATGCCAGCGGCAAGTGAAACTCATAGGCCCGTAGATAACTCTTCCATCGCTGCTGCCTAGCCCCTCCGCCAGTCAAATCAAAATCCGGCCAGACCACCAAGCGTTTTCCACGGGGGTTGGAGGCCATCGGCTGCCAGGCATACAGTTCAAAGCGAAAGATACCGGACATCTGGAGTTGACTATCTGAGCCGTCCAACAATTCTACATACGCCTTGATTTCCGCCGGCTGCTTGGGGCTTGAAGTTGCTACAAATTCTGTCAATGCAGATAAACGCACCTGTAATTGCTCAGCAGAATCCCCCCCAGGTGGAATCGTTTCACAGCCACTCGACAGCAATAAGACTGCCGCCAGCCATACACCCCCCCCTCCGAGAAATCTGAAATTCTGATGTCCCGGTTTATAAATCCTCATCTAACAAATGTCCAAAACGTGCCTTTTTTGTTTTCAGATAATCAATATTGTGCTCACCCGGTTCGGCCAGCAGCGGAATCTGCTCATTGACTTTGATTCCGTACACTTCCAGACGAGAGACCTTTTTGGGGTTATTGGTCAGGATGCGGACATTGGTCAGCCCCAAGTCACGGCAGATTTGCGCTCCAACGCCGTAGTCACGCTTATCGGCCTGGAAACCCAGTTCCAGATTTGCATCAACGGTATCCAGCCCCTGTTCCTGCAATTTATAGGCATGGAGCTTGTTGGCCAGTCCGATGCCGCGGCCTTCCTGACGCAGATAAATCAAAGCGCCCTTGCCGGCCTTTTCGATCATCTTCATTGCCGTAATCATCTGGTAGCCGCACTCGCACCGCTGTGAATGGAACAAATCGCCTGTCATGCACTCCGAATGCACACGAATCAATACCGGTTCGTCATGCTGGATGACGTTGCCGTTTTCGTCCAGTTCACCGACACCGCCCTTGCATAAGGCCAGATGCGGCTCGGTCGTGCCGGGTGTTTCATAGCCGACCATGCGGAACTCGCCGTAATCGGTTGGCAGATTGATATGCTGGATACGGTGGATGTGCTGCTCCCGCTGGAGCCGATACTCAACCAGTTTGGCTACGGATGTCATTTTCAAGCCGAACTTTTTGCAATAGAGCTCCAAATCCGGCATCCGGGACATGGTTCCGTCGTCATTCATAATCTCACAAATGACACTCGCCGGCTGCAGGCCCGCCAGTTTCATCAGGTCAAGTGACCCTTCGGTTTGGCCGACGCGCACGAGCACGCCGCCATCGCGGCCTCGCAGTGGGAAAATATGCCCCGGTCGAGCCAAATCGCCCGGTGTGGAATCGGGATCGGCGGCCACGCGAATCGTCCGTGCGCGATCGGCGGCACTGATTCCGGTGGTAATCCCTTCACGGGCGTCGACGGTCACGGTAAACGCTGTTCCCAATCGGGCGGTATTTTCAACACTTTGCGGATGCAGGTTCAGACGGTCGCAGAATTCCCCGCTCAAGGGTTCGCAAATCATGCCCCGCCCGTGCGTTGCCATAAAATTGACCATTTCCGGAGTCGTCAACTCCGCCGCACAGACCAGATCGCCTTCGTTTTCGCGATCTTCGTCATCGACCAGGACAATCATCCGGCCCTGCTTCAGTTCTTCCAGTATTTCCGGTATTTCACTAATCATGCTCATGGGTGTTTCACAGTTCCTATTCATCTGACTTGGTTTCCGGTGCAGTACCAAACTGCTCAATATACCGGATTCCTCGCCAAATGTAAACAAAAGTTGCCGTCACCGCCCAAAATCCCGTCATCCACCACAAAATTCGGGCTATAATAGGCCAAAAGAAAATGATACTGGTCAGTTCGGGCCCTAGTAAAATCGCAAGAACCATGCAAATCTGGAAAAAAGTGGACAGTTTGCCCGCCCAGACAGGCCGGATATGGACGTTTTCGGTCAGAAAATACGTTACCGCGAATCCCATCAATAACAGTACATCCTTGCCGACAATCAGCACCACAATCGTCAGCGGCAGTTGAAACCCCTCTACTGCCGTCGGCGGCAGGGACAGGATAATGCTTGCACAGGTAATCATCAGCTTATCGGCCAGCGGGTCGAGAAATGCCCCCAGTGACGTGGCCTGATTTTTCACCCGGGCCAGGTATCCGTCCAAAGCGTCACTGGCGGCCATGACAAAAAAGATACCGATCGCCGCCCAACGCATCGACACACTGTGCGCCGGTTCGGCCGCCTTCAGCAGACACATCACAAACGGTGCCACCAGAAGAATCCGAAAAATCGTCACCAGATTAGCTAATGTCAAAAACATTTTTTTGTCCACAGATTACACAGATTGCACTGATTTATTTAATTCATAATTGAACATTCAAAATTCATAATTCTCATAGGCTTCTCCCGCCATCGACACAGAGAACCTGTCCGGTGATGTATGCATTATTCAGTAAGAAGTCAATTGTTCGTGTAATATCTTTTGGATTGCCGAAGCGGTTGGCGGGAATCATTTTGAGCTGTTTCTGCTCTTCGGCCAGGTCCATTTTGCCGGGCCAGGTGACAATGCCAGGGGCGATGGCGTTGACGGTTACACCGGGGGCCAGTTCTTTTGCCAGCGATTTTGTCATGCCGATCAGTCCGGCCCGGGCCGCGCAATATGGGCTGTACTCGCCCCACGGCTTGATGCCTGCGACATCGACCATGTTGATGATTGCAGCAATTGTTTCATCGGATTTTTTCACATCAATGCCCTGCTGTTTAAGATGCTTCGCAAATGCATTGCACAGCCGCATCGGTGCTGCCAAGTTCACGCCGAGCATTGCCGTCACCTCAGCCTCGACGAATGTTCCCAGCGGTTGACGCTGAAAAATCGACGCCGAATTAATCAGTACCCGTACCGGTCCCAATTCGCCGGCTCGCTCAAAAATCGTTTCGGCTGCACCGGCATCAGACAAATCCGCCTGCACTGCAACCGCTCGCCTGCCAATCTGCTGAATCTCCTGAACAATCACCTCCACACGCCGACTGCCGGTGTGATAATGACACACACAGTCCATTCCCCGCTGCGCAAGCGACAACGCAATCGCGCCGCCAAGCTGCCCGCTTGCCCCCGTAATAATCGCTGTGTTGTAATGTTGCTCCATAGACACAGTGTATCCGAAATAAACACTTTTAGCAATACCCAATGCACTTTCGCACCCACTGAGACAAAGGGTTTTTAGGATTTCCCGCTTGCCAGCAGGTTTTAAGGCGATATAATGCCTGATAATTACATATTTTAAGGGATTTCTATGGCTTTACTGAATGTTAATATCGATCACGTTGCTACGGTTCGACAGGCCCGTCAAACCGATGAACCGGACCCGGTCTGGGCGGCGGTTCAGTGCGAACTGGCCGGGGCGAACGGGATTACCGTCCACTTGCGGCAGGACCGGCGGCACATCAATGATCGCGATGTGAAACTGCTCAAGCAAACCGTTGCGTGCAAGTTTAACCTGGAAATGTGCATGGCCGAGCCGATGGTCAAGATCGCCGAGAAAATCAAGCCTGATCAAGTCACACTCGTGCCTGAAAACCGGGCCGAACTGACGACTGAAGGCGGGCTGGACTGCGTTAAATTCAAAAAGCGGCTGACCGACATCACTAAACGACTGCACAAAAAAGGTATTCTCGTCAGCACGTTTATTATGCCGGACGAGCAGCAGATTCTCACGACCGCTGAAGCGGGCTGCGACGCGATTGAACTGCACACCGGCCCTTATGCCAATGCGACCAAGGACAGCATTGTCGAAAAACGACTCAATGAGTTACGTGACGGTCGGGACATCGCCGCGGCGGCAGGACTGATCGTTCATGCCGGACACGGCCTGACCTATCGCAACATCGGCCCGGTCGCGGCCATCGCCGGCCTGTGCGAATTTAACATTGGCCACAGCGTTGTCAGCCGGGCGGTGCTGGTCGGCATGAAACAGGCCACTGAAGAAATGAAGCGACTGATCGAAGCAGGAAACTAATTGTAAGAGTTCACATTTTAGTGTGGATGAGCAATAACAAGCTGAATCTTGAACTCTGAACAAACAGCATAATAATTGATAGTCCCCAGCCTGAAGACTGAGGACTAAAGACTAAGGACTGAAATCATGTTTAGCGGCGCAATGACTGCAATCGTCACCCCCTTTTCCGAAGGGCAGGTAGATTACGAAACACTGACCGAGTTGGTTGAGTTCCAACTCGAAAACGGTATTGACGGATTGGTTCCCGTCGGCACAACCGGCGAATCGCCCACGCTGTCTTACGAAGAACACAAACGCGTCATCGAAACCGTTGTTGAAACGGTTGGCGGCAAGGTTCCCGTCATCGCCGGCACCGGCTCCAACAGTACCGCCGAAGCTATCGAACTGACCGCTCACGCCCGGAAAGTCGGCGTCGATGCTTCGCTGCAGGTTGCCCCCTATTACAACAAGCCCACGCAGGAAGGGTTTTATGAGCATTTCAAGGCGATTGCCGAAGAAGTCGATCTGCCGCTGGTGCTGTACAATATTCCCGGCCGCTGCGGAGGCTCTGGCATGATCCCGGAAACGATTGCCAAACTTTCCGAACTGGAAAATGTCGTCGCCATCAAAGAAGCGACCGGCAAACTGGATCAGGCCAGCGAAATTGCCATGCGATGCGACCTGACGATTTTGTCCGGCGACGATTCGCTGACGCTACCGCTGGCGTCGGTTGGCGGTAAAGGCGTCATCAGCGTGGTGGCCAATATCGTTCCTGCCGATGTCAAGGCGATGACCGACCTGATTTTAGAAGGCGACTTAATCTCTGCCCGTAAGTGGCACCGCAAACTGTTCGCCCTGTCCAAAAACATGCTGACCCTGGCGACCAATCCCATCCCAATCAAAGCGGCGATGGCGATGCTCAACATGTGTGCCGACGAACTCCGCCTGCCGATGACCAACCTGAATCCCCAGCAGGAAGCCGTCATCCAACAAAGCCTGAAAGATTATGGTCTTCTGAGCTAAATATCTTAAGAAATGAAAATTACAAACACGGCCAATATTTTACTTGGTCGTGTTTTTTATTGCGCGATTAAACTGCAACCGGCTGATCTTCGGCTTTTTGGGCTTTTTCTTTGTATTTCTGCTGAGCATGGGTATAGGTTTGCATGAGTTTTTCGACCATGAGGCTAACGCTGTTGTGCCGGCGCAGGTGGGCCTGAGCGTTGAGGGCCAGTTGGCGTGTTTCGGCCCGCTGGCCAAGGCATTTTTTCAGACACCCATAAATGCTCTGCTCATCGGTCGGATTCCAGAAGGCCGCGGTCTCGCCGTCCGTCAGCAATCCCGTGTTTTTCTCCGGACTACCTGCCACCGCCAGCCCAACGGCCATCGCTTCGGTCAGTTGCGCATCGTAAAGGCCGCGGTCTTCCAGGTTCAGGTAAATATCGGCTCCGGACAAAATCGACCGCATCGGCTGCATGGGCGGTATAACCGTCACTGACGCCGTCAGGCCCAGTTCTCGAATCCGGCGTCGGATATGCTTTTCTTTTCGCCCTTTGCCCATAATCACCAGCAATAATTCCGTTCCTTCCATTGTCAAATGCCGAATCGCTTTCAGCAGCGGCTCAAATACTCCAATGTCATCCAGAGGATGCGCAACAACTAAACTGGCAATCCGTCCTTCTTCACTGAAACAACGACAATCATCTTCCACAAAGCTGCCCACATGAATCCGCTCAATCCGTTCGGCCGGCGCCAACCGACTTTGGCCAATCTGTTCTGCAATCGACTCAGATGGGGCAATAATAGCCGCTGCATTATGAATCGGCATTTTAAACTTTTGCCATTTAGCCGCGTGTCGATGAAACGTCACCACATACGGAATATCAAGCATCTTCGAAAGCCACTTCGCCAAAGATACATGCCCAAGCCCCGGATAGAAGGCATGTAGGACCGTGGGTTTGAAGCGGCTCAGTCGGTCCAGTAAAATTCGCCGATTCTGCTGACGAAAAATCGGCAGCCGCAATGCGGGATGTTCGAAACTTTCTACCGCCGGACACAAAATAGACTCGGCCCGGACACATCCCGGACACACCAATGCCGAGGCGTGCGCGGTACCACTCAGGCCCACCAGAATCCGCCGGATATACGACGAATACCCCTGATAGGTTCCGCGATCCACCAGAAAAACCGGGCGAACCAGATTGTCCGAATTGCCATTTGTCGGCTGAGCCATCAATTATCCGTTCAAATCCGACAGCATCTGCTGGAGTTTTTCCATTTGCCCCGGCTTGATATGATAACAATGTTCATCGCCGGGATAGGCCACCTGCCGCACTTCGTCGGCATACGATTTCAGAGCCTGGACAATCGGCTCGTCAAGCCGGGCAAAATTCTTGGAAAATTTTGGTCCGTAGGCGGTATCAAGTCCCAAAATGTCAGAGATAATCAGAATCTGTCCGTCACAGTCCGGACCGCTGCCGCAGCTTATCACCGGAACCGGGCTGTTTTCGGTCACGATTTTCGACACTTCCCGCGCGGTGCCTTCCAGCAGCAGCGAACCAGCGCCGGCGGCCACCATCTTTTTGGCAAGTTCCACCAGTTCCAAGGCCAGCTCGGCGGTTGTGCCCTCAGCTTTGAGTCGGCCGAGCTTGGTCACGCTCTGCGGCCGAATGCCGATATGCGCCATCACCGACATGCCTGCGTCGCTAACGGCTTTGATCACATCCAGATGTGCGGCAGTCGCCTCGATTTTGACGATCTGAACACCCGATTCCTGGAAGAATCTCCCCGCGTTGAGAACCGCATCGGCAACCGAGGTCTGATACGACAAAAACGGCATATCGGCCACCACGCACACATGCGGAGCCGCCCGCCGGACTGCCTCGGTCAACGTCACCATAAAATCCATTGTCACCGGAAGCGTTGTATCGTGGCCCAAAATGACCTGTGCGGCCGAGTCGCCTACCAAAATCATCTCAACGCCGGCGGCCTCAACCAGTTTGGCGGTTGTATAGTCATAGCAGCTCACCGCGGCAATCTTTCGCCCAGCCTTCTTAGCGGCCATTAAATCCGATATCGTGATTTTCTTATCCATAAAACCTTTCTGATCTCAAGTAAGAACAATAGTATACCGACAGTCTCAATTTTAATGCAAGCGATTTTTTGCAAGACCGACAAAAACAGATATTTTTAGTCGAATACAAAAACCGTGGGTTGTTTACCCCAAAAATCAACTTTTTGTGTTTTTTTCTAAAGATTTTGCGCTATAATTCACGATATAAATATCAGTGATATTAAAATGACATTATACAAGCTTTTCATCACCCTCCTCCGAAGCCAGATTCTGTTCTTTGAATCTGGCTTTTATTTTTTCTCCATTAAGCCGGCCTGCTATTTTTCCGATATAAAACGCGGATAATTTGTATATTTATTTAAGGTTATGGGACACAACATGGAACCGGTCAGCACCAACATTGAAAACACCGCACAGACGCCGCAGGACAGTCCAATAGAGATCGACCAATTGCCGGAAGACCTGAAAGCCTTCTGCGCTTCGGGAAAATCCGTTATGGATTTGGCCCATCTGGTCAAAAATATGATCCAGATGGTTTCCGGGTCAGTTGAAATCATCGAACTGGGCCTGGAGCGCAAGCAATATGACCGTATTCGCCGGAGCTGGGAAATATTCGGGCCGAATTTCATCCGGCTGAAAAAATTCGTCTTAGACCTGATAAAATACACCAAGCAGTACCCCTTACAGTTGTCCGACTGCGATTTTAATCAACTCGTCCAAAAAGGCCTCAAATCCAGCGAATATATTTTAAAAAACAAGCATGTTACTGTTCAGCTTCAGCTCGACAAGGCTGCGCCCTCTCTGCAACTGGACCCGGCACGAATTGAAGAGATGGTGACGAATTTAATTACACACGCCCTGGACAATTTACCTGATCATATGGGCACAATTTCAATCCAAAGCCTGTATTTGACCGAGTGCAAACAAATTCAGTTGACTGTCAGCGATGACGGGCCGGCTTTAACCACCGAAACCCAAAAGCAATTGGCTGAACCCTGTGAGCGGACGCGTAACATGTGCGGAACCGGTTTTGATATTCCGCTGGCTACGTTGTATGCCCAGCAGCATAACGGTTACCTGGAAATTGACAGCGAATCGACTCAGGGCAACCATATAACAGTCTATCTGCCGATTTCCGAATAGATGCTGACCAAGTCCCCTGTGAAAAAAAGCGTCAAATAGTGAATCCATTGGCCAATTAATCGTCATTTTTTTCACAAAAACAGGATTAAGATTCTATTTTGCCGGAAAAACCGGCATCATATCGCAAATTTCACTCCAATACTGCTTGCATCTTTATGTGTGAAAACTATACTATTTTTGAATAAAATGGATATTGTAAGCGTTCTGCTTTCAAAGTTGTTTTCAATCAACCGCAGACTTTAGCTTTATAGGAGAGACAAAATGAAACGGACTTTAATGGTATTGACACTTCTTTTGGGGACGCTGATGATGTCACAACCCCGCATATATGCAGCAGAAAAAGCCCCGGACTGGGAAAATCAGCATGTCATCGAAATCAATAAAGAAGCTCCTCATGCGACACTGATTCCTTATTCCAGTAAAAGCGCAGCTCAAAAGCTGGATCGCACTGCCTCGAAATGGCGTCAATCGCTGAACGGCAACTGGAAATTTCACTGGGCCAAAGACCCGGATAATCGGCCGGTTGATTTTTATAAGCCTGACTTTGATGTCAGCGGCTGGGATAATATTACCGTTCCATCCAACTGGCAAATTGAGGGTTTTGGCGTGCCGCTGTATGTCAATACGCGCTACCCCTTCCAGAAAAACCCGCCGCATGTGATGGGAACTCCGCCAAAAGATTATACAGCTTATAAGCACCGTAATCCGGTGGGTTCTTACCGCACGACATTTCAGGTTCCTGCCCGATGGAAAAATCGTGAAATCTCGATTGTTTTCGATGGGGTCAATTCAGCCTTTTATCTCTGGGTTAACGGCCAAAAGGTGGGATACAGTCAGGGCAGCCGAACGCCTGCGGAATTTAACATCACGAGCTATCTTCAGGATGGTGAAAACACCCTTGCGGCAGAAGTCTATCGCCACAGTGACGGTGCCTATCTGGAATGTCAGGATTTCTGGCGACTGAGCGGGATATACCGTAATGTGTATCTGCAGGCGGCGCCAAAACTGCATATCCAGGATTTCTTTGTTAACACAGACCTGGATGCCGATTACAAAGACGCAACTTTTCGGGTTGATGCCCAGGTTATTAATTACGCTGCTGATGCTGCGGACGCACCAACGCTGGAAGTGGAATTGATCGACAAGGCTCAAACCGGATTATTTGCCAAAAAGGAAGTGCTGAAAGCAGCAGCAACACCCAAAACAGAAACCATCGCCGCCGGCAAGCAGGTTTCTTATACCTTCTCTGCGGATGTTGTAAATCCGAAAAAGTGGTCCGCTGAAGCGCCGAATCTCTATACACTGGTTCTGTCGCTGAAAAACGAAAAAGGCAAAATCATTGAAGCGGTTTCCTGCAATGTAGGTTTTCGCACGTCCGAAATCAAGGGCGGACAGCTTCTGGTGAACGGCAAGCCTATTTATATTAAAGGTGTGAACCGGCATGAGCATGACCCAGATACCGGTCACGTGATTTCACGCGAGTCAATGCTTCAGGACATTCTGCTGATGAAGCAAAACAATGTCAATACCGTTCGTACCTGTCATTATCCGGATATTCCCAAATGGTATGACCTGTGTGACGAGTACGGCCTGTATATCATCGACGAAGCCAATATCGAATCGCATGGTATGGGTTACGGCAAGGAATCGCTGGCCAAAGACCCGTCCTGGAAAGAGGCGCATCTGGCACGTACCCGGGCGATGGTCGAGCGAGACAAAAACCATCCGTGCGTGATTATCTGGTCACTGGGTAATGAAGCCGGCGACGGGATTAATTTTGAGGCAACCAGTGCCTGGATTAAACAGCGTGACCCATCACGTCCGGTGCATTGGGAACAGGCCAGATTGCGACCGCATACGGATATATACTGCCCCATGTATTCACGAATCCACAGTATCTCCAACTATGCGAAGAAAGACCAGGACCGCCCGCTGATTCTCTGTGAGTATGCTCACGCAATGGGTAACAGCCTGGGTAATCTGACCGGTTACTGGGAGGCCATTGAAAAGTACAAACATCTCCAGGGTGGCTGTATCTGGGACTGGGTTGACCAGGGGCTTCGCAAGAAAGATGACAAGGGACGGGAATTCTGGGCCTATGGCGGTGATTACGGCGATAAGCCTAACGATGCCAATTTCTGCTGTAACGGTATTGTTCAGCCGGATCGCAAACCCAACCCGCACATGTATGAGATGAAAAAGGTCTATCAGAACATCAAGGTTCACGCCGATGACCTGGCTGCGGGCAAAGTGAAGATTCAGAATAAGTATTACTTTATCCCGACCGATTTTGTAGAAGCCCGCTGGGAACTGACCGAAGACGGTATTGTGGTTCAGAAAGGCTCGCTGGGCACGGTTAGTGTGGCCCCGCAGACGACACAGGATGTTACGATTCCGTTTAAGAAGCCAACTGCCCTGCCGGGAAGTGAATATCATCTTAAGGTCGAATTCGTACTCAATGCCGATACGCCCTGGGGTAAAAAAGGCCACGGCATGGCGTGGGACCAGTTTGAGTTGCCGTTCAAGGCTGAAAAGGCGGCTCCGGTGATGGCACTGGATACGATGGACAACCTGAAACTCCAGGAAAGCGGTGATATGATCACGATTACCGGGTCTGACTTTGTGGTTACCTTTGATAAGGCTGCCGGGGCACTTTCCGGTTGGACCTATCAGGATACAGCCTTGATGGCATCGCCTCTGAAGCCAAACTTCTGGCGTCCGCCGACCGACAATGACCGCGGTAACGGAATGCCTAATCGCTGCAAAATCTGGAAAGATGCAGCGGCAAAAGCAAAAATCAACAATGTCGAGGCCAAGCAGGTTAAACCGCAGGCGGTTCAGGTCACAATTGATATGGAATTAGCTGCTAAGAACAGTACGCTGAAAACGGTTTATACCATCTACGGCAGCGGCGATGTGCTCGTTGACAATACGTTCAAAGCTGACAAAGACTTGCCCGAAATCATGCGGATTGGGATGCAGATGGAAATGCCGGGCGAATTTTCGACGATGCACTGGTTTGGCCGCGGCCCGCAGGAGTCCTATTCGGATCGAAAAAGCGGTTATGCCGTTGGAATTTACCAGGAAAACGTCTATAAGCCCGAGCATATTTATGTTGAGCCACAGGAAACCGGTAATAAATCTGATACCCGCTGGGCAGCGTGGACCAACAGTGACGGGATTGGCCTGATTGCCATTGGCCAGCCGCAAATCAACGCCAGTGCGTGGCCCTGGTCGATGAAAAATCTGGAAAATGCCTTACATATTAATGAATTAGAGGCCCGCAGGACGATAACAGTTAATATTGATTACGCACAGACCGGTTTGGGCGGTGATGACAGTTGGGGAGCACGTCCTCACAAGCAATTTACCCTCTGGCCGAATCAGCAGTACCAGTGGCAGGTTCGACTGTCACCAGTGGCCACATCGCAGGCCGATACCGTCAACCATGTACTGCCGGAACTTTAAGAAATAAACAGGATGTTTTAATCATTTTAGAGAAAGGATGGATAATGAAAAAGACTGTATTACTTGGCGTATTGGCTTCAATCGTACTGCTGGCCGGGTGCGGAGAAAATCCAAAACTGACGGCATGTCAGCAGGAAAAAGCGGACTTGCAGACGCAGCTTGACCAGGCAAACGAAGCAGTACAGACAAAAGAGGCAGCACTTGCTGAAAAAGAAGCAACCATCGACAAGCTGAAAGCAGATAACACCGAGGTCCAGAAGAAAGCGCTTGAAAGCATTCGCACGATCATGCAAAAAGAAAATAAGGCCAAAGTCGATGCGAAGAAGAAACTGGATGCCGAAAAGGTGAAGGTTAAAGAACTTCAGCAGAAGGAAAGTGAACTGCAGCAAAAAGTTAAAAAGCTCCAGCAGAAGGCCGCAGAGCTTGAAGCAGAAGTCACCGCCCAGAAAGCTGCGGCCGAGGCGGCTAAAAAAGCAGCCGAAACTGCTGCCGGTGAAGCTTCCGAAGGAACAGAGGCCGGCAACTAAGCCCTGTTTCCAAATGTAAAATAGAACAAAGGCGGACTCGTTTTCACGGTTCCGCCTTTGTTTATGTACTCATTTCCAGGCACTGTGAACTAAACTCTCACAGTATCCTGATGAATTCACTCAATTAATCCTTAAAGACAACATTGACTTCTAATGATTGTCCTGCTTTCACTGTACGCTTTTTATTGAGGTCAATCACAAGTGAATGATTTTTTTGTGTGAACTTTGTTTTCAATTTTCTGCCGTTTACTGTTACTTTAACGGATTTCACAGTCTTATCTGCCGGGAGTTCAAGGGTTAGTTGATTAATCTGCAATTGACCCCATTTCAAATCGACTTCCATCTGCTGGGAGTTCTTTGCTTGCTGCTGAGAGAAACTGCCCCAGCCTTCTGCGGTAATGAACGCGCTTTTGAAGTTTTCCGGAGTCAACTTCGGCGCAAATCCCAGTCGGCCTTTCGGCCCATGGTAGTGGAAGCCGGAAACGGAAACAAACGGTGCATAGCCGGCCATGGCGCGGGTG
>JANQGW010000229.1 GCA_028282905.1 Sedimentisphaerales bacterium
CGAAGAATTTGCCGCCTACTCCGTCGTTGCCCGACTGGCCGACGGCTCCATCGGGGCATTCTTTGAAACCGCCGGCGACGAGCCGTATAACCTCGGCCAAAGCTATGGCGACATTACGCTCTACAATTTTGATCTGCCCTATATCGAAGGCATGAACCATCCGGCTGAAATGACCCACTATGACGGCTTTGGCAATACCATCAACCGCAGACGCGGCGGTGTCGGCTGGTCGGGCGAATGGATCGGCACCGGCACCTTTACCGGCGGTTACGCCGCGGCCTTTAACGGCCCAAGTGTCCATTTCGACGGATTCCGCTTCCTGACCGAAGTCGGCCGGTTGGATTTGGTCAATGGCCAGACAACCGAACGCCTGCTGGCAACACCAATAGACTTGAATGCAGACGGCACCCATTATGTCTCATTATTGGTCAGTGCCGCGCAAGACGGCTCCGCCGATGACAGCAGCGAGGAGTACTTGCGTATTGAATTGCAAGACAGCGGTTCAGTTACGCACGCTTCATTCGGTATCGAAAGCGACGAACAGTTTTATATCGATGGTCCTGGCGATTTACTCACAACTGCCCCCGATACGGTGGACCCCAGCGAAAGCTATTTCCTGATCGCCAAAATCGTCTCAACCGGAAGCTTCGACCAGATATCTCTTAAAGCCTTCACTTCCGGCGACTCAATCCCGGACAACGAAAATGATATCGCCTGGACACTGACAGGCACCACAAATGAGAACAGTGCTGCCATGCTGGATCGCATCGTTCTGGCCGGTGGCTCACAGGCTGTTTTCTCAGTCGATGAACTGCGCATCGGCACGACCTATGCCTCTGTTGCTTATACGACTGTTGCAAGCTGTGCCGTTACCCTGCCGGCTGATCTGAATAAAGACTGCTATGTCAACACCGCCGATTTAATCATCATGGCACAAAGCTGGCTGTCCTGCACCGACCCAGCTTTCCCACTTATGTGTAATTAATATACCACACGGATTGGCTCATAAATATGCATTAGAAATGAAGCCGGTTTGTAGCCGGCTTCATTTTTTATTTCACAAAATAATCCTCATAGTTCAGGCGAATCAACGCGGCCATCTGACGGGCAGTCAGTTTGCTGCCACGGGCGACCGGCCATGTAACCTCAAACAGCATCGGCCCGCTGTAATCGGATTCATACATAAGCTCCGCCCACTGATGCCAGTCATTGACGCCTTGTCCGGGGAACCAGTGCCTTTCATCCTTAGCGTCATAATCTGCAATATGAACCGTAACAATCCTTGAAACCGTATTCTTTGTAAAGGTAATAAGATCCTCCTGGAGCATGTGGTTCGTATCAAGGCAAATTCCGACATGCTCGGGTGAAGTATCTTTTATCAATGCATTTAATTCAGCACTCGTATTGCCCAAACACGTTCGCGGCAAATTTTCCAGGGCAATCATCATCCCGGGATATGCTTTCATCAGTGCTTCAAGCTTAAGGATGCTTTCTCTGCAAGCCTTCAGTCTTGTCTGCCTTTCAGCATCCGTCACCGGCTCAAAACTTGGATGAACAATCAGAAAACGGCCATCCAGACTTTGAAGCCGATTAAGGTAAAACTCAATTTGCTTAATCGCTCCGGCCCGAACTTCCGCATCAAGATTTGAGATATCGAAACTCGGACCATACGGATAGTGTATTGAATTTACGCGAAATCCGCCGGCGTCAAGCGTTGCCTTCATCTCAGCAAACTTGACATCATCGTGAATCATACCGTGAATCCCGGACAGCTCTACAGTCGTAATGCCCACCTCCTCAAACTCCTTCAAGAAAGCTTGGTCAGATGCGCCAGCAAACCCAATTGAGACTGCTGGCGGATTGAGAGATGAACTCGCGCATCCGGTCAATCCAATAATACAAAGCAGCAATGAATATATAATATATTTCATACTTCTTCTCCCAAACAAATGTTGACAATGTCCTATTTGACAGATAAGGTGATCAGTAAAGCAGAATGGTCTGAAGGGAATGCTTTATCCTGAACAACCGTACCGAAAACGGTTGCGTTTTGGGCTTTAATGGGTTTTCCACGGTAATAGACATAGTCAATCCGATCCAGATGTTTGACCTCCCACATCGGACTCCAGGTCCAGCCCAACTGCATCTGCGCATCGGAATAAATTTCACGATAAGCATCGGTAAAGCCGGCGTTTTCCATTGCTTTGGAGACCGGCCATCGTACCACCTTGCCCATATTGCGATCCTTGCAGTTTTCGCCCCAGTCCAGATGTGAAGGACTGTTAAAGTCACCGGCAAGAATCACAGGCACCTCATCCGCATTTGCAATATAACCGTCGAGGTCTTTGAGAATCTTCAGAATCTCCGCGTGACGCGTCTTTTTCTCATCAGCCACTAACTGCTCCGGCGTATGGGTATAAATATTTTTGAGATAGTCCGGCAGATAATGCAGCCAGACGGTGCAGACAATGATCTTTCGCTCATTGGGCAACTGAATTTCTACGGCACCGGAATTAAAAGCATTGAAAACGGCAATTTCCTCGGTAATCGGATAACGGCTGAAAACTGACACGTTTCCCATATCACCGCCGTAAACAGTGTAGTAATCAAAATCACACTGCTCGGCAATCTCTTTGGCCCGGCCGTAAGTTTCCACCATACAGAGTACATCCGGTTTGGCGTGATTAATCAGCGAGACGATTCGCCCGAACCGTTTGGCATCGGCATCCTGGCCGCGCCAGATGTTCCAAGCCATCAGTTTTATTTCGAGGCTCTCCGCATCATCCAATCTCGGTTGACTGACCACAGGTTCGGCTTGTGTGGTCTTTTCGGGCGTGCAGCATTGAAAACAGCCGCCAGTCAAAACGCACATAAGCATTACCGCCGCAAATGCCGCTGTTTCAAGGATTTGTCTACTATTCTTCCTCATTTTATGTTCTCTCCCAATCATAACCTTAAGAATCCCTATCGAAAACCACAACTACTCATAGTACAGTAAAACGCTGACTTTTCAATCATTTCCGGTAAATCCGAACTTTTGTCTGCAAAAATACAGGCAAATTCACTGAAAACTCACAAAAGACAATTTTCCGTGTTTTTAAGGATTTTTTGGGGTTTCGTGTCCAATTCCGGCATCAGTGCGCCATGACTATATAGAGTTGATATCGGGGCGGTATTGCATACACGGAAAGCGGACAATAGAGACTTAGATATAGATGTATCAGTAGCCCCAGAATGACCGGCATATGTCTTTTTTGGCGTTTTCTTCAACGAACAGCGAAAGGTAAAGCAAGCATGACACAAATCAGATCGTTGACAGCATTGGTTCTTTTCGTTCTGCTGACGGCTATTACAACTGTTCCGGCCGGACTTATTCACCGCTACAGCTTCACCACCGATGTGAGCAATTCGGTCGGCAGTGCCGATGGCGTGCTTGTGAACAATACCGGCAACGCCGCTTTTACCGGCGGACAGGTCGTTTTCGGCAATGACGGCTCACAGAACTCATCAGCCGATAACGGCGATTATGTAGACCTTCCCAACGGTATCATTACTGCCCTGGGCAATCAGGTAACCTTCGAAGCATGGGTCACCTGGACAGGCGATTCTTCGTGGCAGCGCATCTTTGATTTTGGAACCAGTGACGCGGGAGAAAATATTTCGACCGGCGCACGCAATTCAACATACATTATCTGCACACCCAAATCCGGTCCCGGACCGCTGCGATACAGCTATAACTACGGCCCGACCCGTTCGGAGAATATGGTGGACGCCCCCGGGCCGCTGCTTGACGACGAAGAACGACATGTAGTAGCCACATGGGATGAAGTCAGCAATACCACAGCTCTGTACGTTAACGGCGTCCTGCAGAATACTGGTTCGATGCATTTCGGACTATCGGCAATGACGGACAATAATAACTGGCTGGGGCGTGCTCAATACGCCGACCCGATGTTTTGCGGCAGTTTCAATGAATTCCGAATTTGGGACCATGCCATGACCGCCGACGAAGTTGCCCAGAGTTTTACGTTAGGGCCGGATACCGATTACTTTGATTCCTGCTTCAATCCCACACCAGCCAGCGGCGCCGTCGGCCTGTCAACACCTCTGACGTTGGAATGGGAAACATCTAATCATCCCGACACAAGCCAGCAGATACTTTATTGGTCCACCGACGAAACAGCTGTCCGTACCGCAACCGCAGCCAGCACCAATGTCAACAAGATCACATTGGGTTCGGCCGTTCGACAATATACACCGATATCACTGGCTCAGGATGCCACGTACTACTGGCGGGTGGATTTGATTAATACCGCTCCATATACGCTTAAAGGCAGTGTCTGGAATTTTACTACACGCAGCTTAACCGCAGAAAACCCGGTCCCCGCAGATGATGCGACCAATCAGTCTACGCTGCTGTATTTATACTGGGACCAGCCGGCTACCGCCACGGGCTATAACATCTATTTTGGCACCGAAAGCGACAATCTTGCACTGGCGGGTGAAAACCAGACCGCCCTGCCTTTCCGGGTGAGCAATCTAAGCTTTGGCACGGAATATTTCTGGCGGGTCGATCCGATTTTCGCGGACACCACCGGGACGGGGGCCGAATGGTCATTTACCACCGGCAGCATCAGTCCGGTCTGCCTTCCGGGTGATATGAACAATGACCTGTTTGTCAATGTCGATGACCTGATTGTATTCGCCGGAGCATGGATGACTGATACACAATGCAGCGGCTTTGACTGCCCGGACTTCACACAGGACGGCAAAGTCAACCTGACTGATTTCGGCGAACTGACATCACGATGGATGAGCACCTACACACCCAAAATTATTATTAATGAAATCAACTATCACCCGGATGAAAATACTGAGCCAATCGAATTTATCGAACTCTACAATGCCGATAACTGCACGGTGAATCTGAGCAACTGGTTCTTCTCGGACGGAATCACCTACAGCTTTGCGCAAGGCACCTCCATTGCTCCGGGGCAATTTCTGGTCATCGCACAAAATCCAGTTGCCCTGCAGACTAAGTTTTCACTGGGATTTGTGCCGATGGGACCATATGATGGCAAGCTGTCTAATCAGGGCGAGAAAGTTGTCCTGCGCGACCAGACGGGCCGCAAGATTGACCAGGTGGATTATAACAACAGTTTCCCCTGGCCGGTCGCAGCCGGCGGCGACGGCGCTTCGATGGAACTGCTGAATCCGGAACTGGATAATGACCTTTCGGGAAGTTGGCGGTCGAGCGGCTATGCGTATGCTGAGCCGGGGCCTGCAGTGATTTTACTGCCGGAGAACTCCGACCAGTGGCATTATCGAAAAGGCACCTCCGAACCGGATGCCAGCTGGGCTGGCGATGATTACGTTGAAGACGGCACATGGCAGATCGGGCAAACAAGTATTGGGTATGCTGATAACGATGACAATACAGTCCTCAATGACATGGAGGACAATTACAGCAGTATTTATCTACGTCATACGCTCAATTTTGTCGCGGAAGCGGATATTCCCAACGAGCTGCCGATTGAGGTGTATGTTGACGACGGCTGCATTGTCTATGTCAACGGAACTGAAGTGGATCGGCTTTATGTCGATGCCAATCCCAAAACGTATTCGGATGTCACAGGATTGAATGACCACGAAGCAACCGGCTGGGATACGATCACTCTGACCAATGCCCGCAATCTGCTGCATGTGGGCACCAATGTGATTGCCATTCATGTACTGAACGCAACTCTCAGCAGCAGCGATCTTTCAATTGACGCCCGGATTACCCTACCTGCCAGTGAAGGCGTCGAATCGGCATTTGGCAGCCCAACGCCCGGCGCAGTCAACAGCGTACTGACCGGCAATGTCCCGCCGCAACTGAGACAGGTCGAGCATACACCTGAATCGCCCACCTCCGGTGATCCGGTAACAGTCTCCATCAAAGTCACCGATCCGGACAGTGTTCAAAAAGTTGAATTGTATTATCAAACGGTTGCCCCGGGCCAGTATATCCCGTCGCATTTCCCGGTGGCGATTTCTACGCTAAAAACGGCGCCGGATACGCTGCCAGAGCGAAATCCGGAATATTTCGATGAACAGTACTGGACCAAAATCCAGATGGTCGATGACGGTACCGGCGCTGACACCGTTGCGGGCGATTCGGTTTATACGACAACACTCCCCGCCCAGTCGCATCGTACTCTGGTACGCTATAGATTTAAGGCGTGGGACACTCTGAATAACCTGGTGACCGCCCCCTACTATGATGACGCCAGCCTGAATTTTGCCTATTATTCCTATGACGGCGTGCCGGCATATGCAACCCATTCAGCAGCCACAATGAATTCACTGCCGATCTATCAAGTACTGACTCGCGAAGCAGACTGGATGTACAGCCACGGCTATGTCAGCGGCTCGCAAATTGACCAGTTTTACGGCGGCAGCTTCAACCCGGCCCGGTTTGTCTATAACTGGTGGGGTACATTTGTCTATGACGGCAAAGTTTATGACAATATTCGCTACCGACTGCGCGGCGCCAACGGACGTTATCTGCCCGGCAATGGTAAACGCAGCATGCGGTTCAGGTTTAACCGCGGCCATTATTTCCAGGCCCGCGACCAATTCGACAAGAAATATGATCGAAAATGGCGAACACTGACAACGTATAAGGGCATAGAAAACCGTTCCTCATTGACCTACTCACTGAACGAACACATCAACTACTATCTGTATAGCCTGCTGAATGTGCCGGCATTGCGATCTCACTGGTTCCACTGGCGGGTTGTGTATGATGTTGATGAAGCACAGGATAACTACCGCGGCGACTTCTGGGGCATTGGATTTGCTTCAGAAACCTATGACTCCCGCTTCCTCGACTCAAACAACATGGAGGACGGCAACCTTTACAAGCTGATTAACTCAACCACCAGCGCCGAAAAGCAAAAACGCTACCAGGCGCCGCTGGCGGTCACTAACGGCAGTGACCATAACACGATCCAGTGGGGTCTGACCAGTTCCAGCTCAGTTGATTTCATTACCAATCATGTCAATCTGGAAAATTGGTACGCCTATCATGCCTATGCTCAGGCGGTTCGACACTATGATTACTGGCCGAGCGCCAACAAGAACTGTGCGTGGTATTTTGAGCCGGATTACCGGCCCGAAAACAACAACCGCGGCCGGCTGTGGACGCTTCCATGGGATACGGACGCCAGTTGGGGGCCAACCTGGAACGCCGGCCAGGACGTGGTCTATAACAGCATCTTTAATAATAGTGCTGCAAGTTCACTGAAACCGGCTTATTTCAATAAGATACGCGAAGTCTATGATCTGCTGTGGCAGCAGGATCAGAT
Source organism: Sedimentisphaerales bacterium (assembly GCA_028282905.1). GTDB lineage: Bacteria > Planctomycetota > Phycisphaerae > Sedimentisphaerales > Anaerohalosphaeraceae > 4572-13. Next base: position 7,350 of record JANQGW010000229.1, read on the forward strand.
TGAGCCGCTGCTGGAGTATTTTGCTTCACAGATTACTGATTTTGTTCCGGCTGACCACACTCGTTGGATTGGCGCCCCAAGTGATGTCGGCAATTATAATTCCGTTACCGGCGTTGCCAAGACAAGTTTGGATTTGCTGGTGCAGGACATGAAAAACTTCGCGTTCATCGGCGGCAGTTGGCCCGGCGGTGATGTCGGTGCAGGCGGTCGGCAGGCCTTTCTACTGAATCTGAGTCGTTCCGGCCAGAGTGCGTATATCCCGAACACCCCAACCATCAGCTATATCGGCACCGCGGGTTATCCGGAAAATGACCTGCGTTTTGAAACAACCGCTTTTTCCGATCCGCAAGGAAGTTCAACTTTTGCATCACTGCGGTGGCGAGTTGCAGAAGTTTCGGATTCGGCCAATCCCATCTACGACTCGGCGGAACTTCCGATCTTGGAACTTCAAACTATCTGGGACAGCAGCGAGATCACCACTGCCACGCAGCGAACGGTACAGATTCCCGCCAGTATTATCAAACCCGGGCATACCTACCGCATCCGCTGTATCATGAAAGACAATTCCGGACGGACCAGTCATTACTCGGCACCGCATCAGTTTGTCGCCGGCGAAGCACTCTCGGCGGGTATTCTTGAAAACCTGCGGGTGACCGAAGTAATGTATAACCCCGCCGACGCTAACCCATCCAAAGGGGAACTCAGTGTCGATAATGACGAATTTGAGTACATCGAATTGAAAAACATCGGTGACAACACACTGGATTTGACCTATGTCATCTTTACCGGAGGCATCAGCTTTACATTTGACGGCAGCGACGTCACAACGCTTTTGCCGGGTGCCTATGTTCTTGTTGTTAAAAACAAATCTGCCTTTGAATCTCGTTATGGAACAAGCCTGCCGGTGGCGGGTGAATTTGACGACAGTAAACTGTCCAACAGCGGTGAAACCATAAAACTGGAAGATTTCTGGAACGGCACGATTGTCGAGTTTGAGTATAATGACGGTTTCGGCTGGCCGATTGCCGCTGACGGCGCGGGCCATTCGCTGGTGCCGCTGGATTCGGCGATAGCCAATCAACCCAGCGACTCACTGGATTATTCACTCAACTGGCGACAGAGCGGCTATATCAACGGTTCACCGGGTTCGGCTGACCCCATTGCGGCTGATTCGATTGTGATTAATGAGATTATGGCACATACTGACTACAGCAATCCGTCGCATCCGGAGTATGACTCCAATGACTGGATCGAACTGTATAATCCAACGGGTTCTGCCGTTTCATTTGACCATTGGTATTCGAGTGATGACAGCGACGACCTGAAAAAATGGAAGATTCCGTATAGCACGCTGAATGCCTCCAGCAGGATTCTATTTGACGAAGTAAGTGGTTTCCATTCACCAATCACCACTGGTTTCGGACTGGATAAGGCCGGCGAGCAGGTCTTCCTGTCCTATCTGCCGGGAAATGGACAGGATCGTGTCGTTGACAGTGTAAAATTCAAGGGGCAGGCTAATTCGATCGCTCTGGGACGCTATCCAGACGGTGGCAACTATTTCTTCGCAATGACCGGTACGCCCAACAGCTCCAACGCTCTGCCAAATAAGCATTTGACCATTACGGAGGTGATGTACAGTCCTTCGGTCGGCAGCGGACATGAGGAATTCGTCGTCATTGGCAACAATACCTCCGGCTCAGTCAATCTGTATAACCTCACCGGCAGTTGGCGACTGAACGGCGCGGTGCAATATTCGTTCCCATCGAATTATTCCCTGCCCCGGACGGCCAAAGTGATTATCGTGGGCTTTGATCCGTCATTGCCGGAAAATGCAGCATTGCTGGCGGACTTCAAGACCGTCAATAATGTTCCAGGCGGCGTGGCCATCCTCGGCCCGTGGTCAGGAACATTGGAAAACAGTTCGGAGCGGTTGACACTGGAGCAGCCGCTGGCCCCGGACCCGCCGGAAGTGGATCCATCCTGGATTATTGCTGAAGAGGTCAACTACGCTAATCAGTCGCCGTGGCCGAACAATGCCGACGGCACAGGATATTCATTGCAGAGAACGGACTCAAGCTCATCCGCTCACGGTAGCGATCCGGCCAACTGGACCGCCGCATCGCCGGGCGGAACACTTTAACAGATTCAAGAAATGAAAGACACGAAAGGATTTTAGATGTCTCAAAAGATTACGGCAGCACTGCTGGGCATTGGAATATTATTGTTTCCGGCACAGGCTTACTGCAAACCCAAGGCAGACACCGAAAAAAGCTGTTCAGCATACCTAATGGCCTATTTCGGCCCGGAAGAAAAACTGTTTTACGCAGTCAGCAACGATGCCCGTCACTGGACCGCGCTGAATAACGGAAAACCCGTCTTTGACTCGGGGGCCAGACTGCGCGACCCTTATGTCCAGCGAGCCAGTGGTAAATTTCACATGGTCCACACCAAAGGCTGGGATCATCCAAGTATTTTTCACTGGGAATCAGACAACCTGATCGATTGGACCGGCGGAGAATTTCAAGTCGTCGAAAAAGATAAGAAACGCGCATGGGCACCGGAGTTTACATTTGATAAGTCCACACAAACATTTTACGTCTATTGGGCCTCATTGCATGAAGGTCACAATGCCATTCATTACTTGAAAACGAAAGACTGGAAAAACATCGACTATAAAAGTTCCAAGGTCTATTACGACCTCGGAATCCACGATATTGATTTATCCATGATAAAATACAAGGACCAATATATTGCTTTTCACAAGCCCGGTTCAGTCGAGGATAAAATGGGAAACCGCATGTTTGTCATGGATAATTTGGACAGTCCTTCCGACATGATTAGCGGAAAGCGTCAACCCGGTAAGGTTGTATTTCCCGATGAGACCAATCCCACTGAGGGGCCGGAGATCATCAAATTAATTGATCAGGATATATGGTACATCTACGGCGACCCATTCAGAAGTCCGCTGGAAGCATGGGAAACACGCGATTTTAAAACATTTAAGAAAATCAAGGTCACCACCCCCAAAGGCGCCAAACATTGCAGCATGTTCCCGATCACAAAAGCAGAACTTGACAAGCTCAAGAGGCAGTATCCTTCAGATTCTAAAAGCAAGCCAAAGAATTGAGTTTTTGTGTCATTGCTGCGCAGGCGGGAATCCATTCTATTTCCGTTGGATACCCGTCTTCGTGGGTATGACAAAGACCAGCCAATATCATATTAAAATGCAATTAGCAACCTTTAAATGACACAGACACACTCTGCCTCTCTATTGGGCAAGTGCGTCTGTAATTCTTTAAATTGTTTATCCGGCATATTCCTCAACTGATTCACGGAGTTTCCGGCAGGACTGGTAAAATTCTTCCGGCTCCATTTCTTTCAGGAAGACAAATCCGCGAGTCGCCCGAATCAGCGGGCTTTTATGATTATAGAACCATTCACGTCCCAGACAGGTCTTGAGCGTCTGATACTGCTGAACCTGAATGCGCTGGGCCAGTTCTGAAAACGGACCGTCATGTTCATGACTGGGGAATGACGCTTCTTTCTGACTGAGGAAAGCATTCAGAAACGACTCCTGCATCACCGAGAACATGTTTAAGCTGACCGGCACGAATACGTTGGCTTCCGACGGCGCAAACCGATACCAGACATTGCGATAGCCCCAGATGCGAATATCGGTGCGTTTAGTCTTCTGCTGGTAAATCTGCAAGGCTTCGGAAACAGCCTGAAGCACTTTATAATGCGTATCAGGCCCGCTGGCCTCCGGATCAAGGGCAACCGAAATTACATCGGGCCGAACCCGCTCCATCTCCCGAACAATCGGCAGCACATCGCGTTTTCGCGTCGGCTGCGGCGTGAAAATATCACCGGTATAAAAGCCCAACCGCAAATGCGAGACATTATCGCAGTTCCAGCCGTAATAGCCCCAAAGACACTCGGCCTCCCACTCCCTACACATTCCCTTCAACTGCTGGATGTCTTTCGGATCGGTCTTGCCAGGATATTGTGTACGGAAATAGTCCAGCAGTTCATCAAGATACTTCTCAACGCCTTTTGCGGTCTTAATCCCATAGACATCGTACAGATTTCTAAGCAAACGACGCGCACAACCCTCGTCCTTCATCTCCGGATTAGACGCAGCCACCCCGTCCAGATACTGCCAGACATCACGATTGCGAGCCATCTGGTCAGCCGGGTCAAAATAGCCTTGCTTTTGCAGTACGCCAAACTCCTGTGAGTACAGATGCTGCCGAAGTTTGACAACCTGCCTTTCCATAAACTGATTGGTTACTGAGGTAAAACCGCTGGTCAGCGCCAGGAAATAGTGACGGTTGCTCGGCCGGCGGAACTGTCGGACGATATGGCCAAAGTAACCTAACATAATATCATCATGATGCGGCTCAGTATGCAGGAAACAGGTATTCTCCAGCGGCCGAATCCCTCGGTCGATGCACCGCTGAATATCTTCAAGCACTTGCCGATTGAGGCGTGACGGCGATTGTCCGCATTTTTGTAATAATTGTTGACTGAAACGATTATTATGGTAATCCTTCTTTGTCAGCTTTGAAATCGGTTTATTCGTTTCCACTGACAAATCCACCAGTGTCTGCTCAATCTGGGCATCGGTAAACTTTTTCTGTTTTTTGAAGTCCTTGTACTGCCGCTCACCCAATAGTTTCGCCGCCCCGCCAGTCAGGTAAAACCGGGCATTGGGCAGACTATGCAATGCAGTAGCAGGGAAATTTACATCCTGTGGCGACTGGATCGCATTGGCCACGACACGGGCCTTAGCTTCACCCGCAGCCATCACAATTGCCGTGCAATTAGGGTTATGGGTAATCGTTTTGAGGCCAATGGTAATGACATGGCATTTTTTGGCAATTTCGATACCGCCCAGATCGCCTGCAGCCGCGGCCTGTGTTTCATAGTTGGTCGGACACAGCCGGGCGCTGGAGTAATGGTCGGACCCACTAATGTTAAAGCCGATATGTCCGTCCGGGCCAATGCCGCCCAAAAAGAAGCCAATACCGCCCAATTCGCGAATCTTTTGCTCGTATTCCATACACCACTGGTCAATCCGCTCCAGCAGTTCTTTTTGGCGCTCTTCCAGCTTATTTTTAGGATGTCTGTACCGCAGTGTCAAATCCACCCGCTTGTCCGGCCAGATTTCACTCAACTGGCAACCGCAGTTCATCCCAATCTTACAAGGATCGATCAGCATCGCTTTTCGCGGGTCCAGGCCAAAGCCTTTCAGGTAGTATTTCTTAACATAGTAAGAAAAGCTGTTAGCCTGAGCCGAATCAATCGGGTAAAACTCATCGATCTGCACAAAATGTAGGCTTTTCATGTCCGGCTTCACGGCCGGGTCGATACCGGCCGCTTCTAATTCAGCGCGTATCTCCTTACGGTTCCAGCCTTTAAGAAAACGGGTGACCCACTTGATAAAATGTTCGGGGGTTTTCCCGGTCGGCAGCGAAACCACCCCGCCGGGGTTGTGCTGAACCCACTCCAGAAATCGCAACGCCGTCAGTTTCCCCAGCATGGGAAAATGGGGGACAACAATCGTCGGAATCTTCTCGGCTGGCTGATAGAGACAGTCATAATTCGACGCCTTCAGCATCACCCGCTCAACTTTTGATAAACGTACCTTTTTTCTTGTTTGTATAGTCATAATCCGCCACAGTTATCAATTTTCAGCAATATATTACCAGTCAAATGTTTACTGTATATTAGTAACACTTGCGTATAGAATAACTGTGTCCTGTTGAATTGCAATAGACTATTGTAATATAATCATGTAAATTCGTAGCTTGGCCAAAAAATAATCAATAATAAACTTTTGCCGGCAAAAATAAAAAATCCTTCCTCGGGACGCCGGTTGCCGCTGCAATCGGCACCATCCGCCCGAGAAAGGACGAAAAGAATTGAGATAATTTAGCTTTTACGTCTAAAAACCAAATTTATCATACTTTACTACGCCGGCAACTCCAACATCGATGCCCTGACCGCCAGTGGTGTTTTTACAATGGACAGCGATAGTATTGGAGCCTTGGTAGAGTGACTTGAAAGCCGCTTCGGACATTGTCTTGATGGCATAATCGGTGGTATAGCCTTTAACTTCCAAAGCCAAAACACCATTAATGTACACCTTGGCATCCTCATCATAGAAAATCGCCAGTTTCAGATCTGGGGTAATGCTGTCGAGCTTAAACTCTCGTCGCATCCAGATATCGGAGCCATTCCATTCGGTTCCGACTCGGACATTGGGTGTTCCCTTTGTACCAAACATGCCCTTGCCCTGTTTCCAGCCTTTACAGTCAAAATCAGACTTGAACCAGCCGCCTGCGGGTTTTTCAAAGGTATAATGCCAAGTGGCCGGCTGCTGCTTCGATGTGGGAACCACCATTTCATACTCGGCCGGCGGTTCGGATTCCCGCCATTTTTTCGCATTAGCATCGTTTCCAATCACCGGAAAGGCACTAATACGCAACCGAGCGGCTCCCATCGGGATCAGTTCGACCGTTTCAATCGGCTGATTGGATTGGACGGGGCTGTCCTGAAGTTCAGCACACAGACCATGTTCATCCAGTGACCATTCGGGGATTTTCACGGCCTTGGCAGTCATCACCAACGGCATAGAATCCGTCGTAAACGGGAAATTATCTGCGGGCCATGGCTTTTTGGACAATTTAAATGACAGTTCCGGCTTGTTTATGTTCAACAGCAGCCCATAGTTCCAGGCACTGGCAGGACGAATTTCCCAAGACGGCCAGTTTGCTGTATCGGCACCCTTTTGCCACTTGGAATCATGAATCGCCGTTTCAACACTATCAAATTTGACATAGTTTTCTTTGATTTTCAGTGAAAACGTCAGCGGACCGTAATCAACGCTAACCGAATTGTGATTTTTGGCCCATGTACGAACCTTCGTCTGCATCGGGACATCCAGCGTCACCACATCGCCGGCTTTCCAGGTTCGTTCGATACGGATGAATTTACCAGCGGTCAAATCAGCTGAAACTTTCGAATTATTGATACGAACAGAAGCATTCTCACACCAGCCGGGAATCCGCAAATACAGCGGAAAACACAACGCCTTGGGCGTTTTCACCACGAAGCGAATCTGCTCTTCAAAGGGATAGTTGCTCTGTTCAATAATCCGCACTTCGGTCCCGTCACCAACTTTGACCTTCACCGAACTGGCCGAATACATCACTGCACAAACACCGTTGTCCGGCGTGGCCATCCAGAGATTTTCGACAAAATAGGGCCAGCCCTGGGCGTGGTTATGCTGACAGCAGCGGCTGCTGAACGGGTTCATAATCAAAAACGGACCTCGGTTATCGATTCCCGGCGCGTGGTTTTTCTGGTCACAAACGACCATGTTCGGGCTGGTAAGATAATGCAGCGACTTAAAATCGGCCATCGTTGACGCTGGATAAGTATTAAAAGCAACCTCTTCACAGTGATCGGCCCAGAAAGTATCGCCGGTAATCCGCAACAGGTGCTCATTGGAATTCATCTGTTCGACAATTCCGCAGGTTTCAATCCCCTGCCGCGGATCGTCATAGCCGGGACGGCAGTTTTCATCGCCGCCGAACATGCCGCCGGGCACTTGACCGAAGTAGTCACGGATGATTTTAAAGTTGTCATATGTTGCCTGAAGGTCTTTAGGGTCACGGCTGAGCAAATAGAACTGTGCCGGTTCGCGAAAACACTGGGCGTGATTGACATTGTGCCAGTCAATCTGGTCGCCAAACCATTCGGGCCACTCGGTACCGCTGCGCTTATGTTTGCGGCACTTGATGATACCGCGGTCATGTCCCCGGCTGGTCCAGTCGGCGGTGTTGCGGTGAATCTTTTTGGCCAGATCCAGCAACCAGGCATCACCGGTACGATTATACAGCCACATCGCACTGTGCAAATTATCGCCGCCGCGAATGCGCTGCCAGTAAGCGGTCAAAAACTTCTCGTCCGGAACCGTCAACTGATATTTGAAATATTTTGTCATTAAATCCAGCACACGCTGGTCGCCGGTGTATTCATAATAGGACTGGAGACAGTAAAGCATAATCATATTACCCCAGTAATCGCGGCCGCCGCCTGCGTGATGGACGGGGCCGAAGTCACCGTTTTCACGCTGGCTGTTGAGTGCCCCTTCAATCCAGATCTTGGTTTCGGCAATCATCTCGGCATCATTGAGAAGATATCCAATATTACCGTAGCCCTTTAGCCAGTAAGGCAGTTCTTCCCAGCCCCATTTGCCCTTGCCGTCATCGCTGAGCCAGGCATTGTCATTTTTCTGCAGCCACGCGCTGATCTTGCCGAGATTGCCAGTCAAGCCATTCCGCTGACGCTCCAGATAACTGAGCAGCCAGCCGTCCGCTTCAACTGAACCAACCGGCAATTTAATTAACACACTCGGGGCCAGCGGCTCACGATTGCTGACATAGTAGTCATTTCTCTCTGTAACAGCCGGTCTGTCAACAACCGTAATCACTTCATTGACAGCCGCTTTTGTTGTGGTTACTTCTTTCGGGGGTGTTTTTTCTTCGACTACAACCGTTTCCTTATCACAGGCCTGAAACATGATTACCATCGCAACGGCAAAGCAGAGACCGGCCCAATGGAATCCTTTCGATTTCATTCTTTTCCTTTCGCTAACCATCTTTCTTTTCCTTTCATTGCATTCCCCCGCATTACAATTACTATAAAACCGGTCAGTTTGAGACGCAAGCTCAAACTGACCGGTGTAAAACACTTCATAAAAGCTGTTTATGACGTCACTCTGGATTGACCTGCCACTCCAGCACACCGCCGGAATAATTTGACTGAAGCGTCACTTCAATCTTCAGCGACGCTGTCATTACTTCGTCAAAGTCAATCCTGTTAAATTGATCAAGTTCAATCCCATAGTCATCTGAAGTGGTTACTTCTACCCAATTGTCCGACTCATCTATGTACAGCAGACGCCAGCTTTCAGGAAGACGACACTGGCCAATCCCGGTATCATCAAACCAGTACACAGCCACCGACGAAACAGCCATCGGATCTTCAAATGTGTACTGCAGCCACTCATCGGTACCTTTGTGATTCCAAAAGGTCATCCGCTGAATCGAATGGTCGTCCGAACTGGACGGGATCAACTGATCGCACATTGCCTCGACCGTATCACCGGAGAAACAATGCGACGCGGCGGGACTGTACGGCAAAACCTCCGGCGGACCGTTCCACTGGTGAGCATCGGGGCCGTCTCCGATGACCGGAAAAGCACTAATGCGAAGGCGGGTACTTCCCATCGGTATCAGGCTGACCACTTCGTTCGGCTCGCTGGATTTGGCGGGACTGTTCTGGAGTACACCGCACAGATCATCGTTGTCCATCACCCATTCAGGGATTTTGCGAGCGGTCACCTGAAGTTCAATCGGCGCTGTTTCCGGGGTGAACGGAAAATCATCAACCGGCCACGGCTTTCGGGTTATCCTAAATGAGCTTGCCGGGTCAGACTCGTCCAGCACAACGCCGTAATTCCAGGCACTGGTCGGCTGAATCTCAAACGCCGGCCAGAGTGACGTATCCAACGTAGGCTGCCACTGTGAATCATGCAATGCCGTCGTGGTACTGTCATATTGTTCGACACGCTGGTCAATTTTCAATGAGAATGTCAGTGGGCCGTAATCGACACTGACACTATTGTGATTATCCGTCCACTCACGCACGCGAATTTCCATCGGCAGATCGAGCGTGACGGCATCACCATCTTTCCAAAGCCGTTTAATTTTGACATATTTACCTGACTCGGTCGCCAAAGAAAGTGGTTGGCCGTTGACACTAACGCCGGCATTCTGACACCAGTTCGGAATCCGCAGATACAGCGGGAACGTAACAGAATTCGGCATCGTCATCGTCAATCGAATCTGCTCTTCAAACGGATAATTGGTTTCTTCGGTAATCGTCACAGCCGTTCCGTCGCCAACTTTGACTGTAACAGTATTGGCCGCGTACATGGCCGCACAAACACCATTGTCGGGCGTGCCCATCCACAGATGCTCAACAAAATAGGGCCAACCGTGTGAATGGTTATGCTGACAGCAGCGATGACTCAGCGGATTCATCATAAACATCGGGCCGCCATTCTGAACACCGGGACTGTGATCCAGCCGGTCCGTCGTCGCCTGGTTGGGAGCAGTCAAGTACCGCAACGACCGGAAATCAGGCATCGTCGCAGCCGGATAAGAATTGAATGCCACCTCTTCACAGTGGTCTGCCCAGAATATATCGCCGGTAATCCGCATTAGCAGTTCATCAGACAGCATCTGTTCGACCAGACCGCAGGTTTCCACGCACTGATGCGGGTCATCATAACCGGCCCGGCAGTTTTCGTCGCTGCCGAACATACCGCCCGGCACCTGACCGTATTGATTGCGAATCACATTGAAATTATCGTACGCCGCCTGCAGATCAGTCGGGTCTTTACTCTGCATATAATACGTCGCCGGTTCGCCAAAAGACTGCGCGACATTCACATTGTGCCAGTTCGGCAGCGTGCCGGACTGTTTCCAGTTGGCGGTGTTGCGATGAATTTTATTGGCCACGTCCAGCAATGTCGCATCGCCCGTGCGGTTATAGAGCCAGTAAATACTGTAAAGATTGTCGCCGCCGCGCATCCGCTGCCAGTAACCGGTCAGCATCTGCGAATCCGGCACCGCCAACTGATAATGAAAGAAATCTGTCATCAAATCCAGCACTCGCTGGTCGCCGGAATATTCGTAGTAAGACTGAAGACAAAACAGCATAACCATATTCGCCCAATAGTCCCGGCCACCGCTGACATAGCGCAGCGGGCCAAAGTCACCATTGGCATGGCGGCAATTGAGTGTTCCCTCAATCCAAACCATCGCCTCTTCAATCATACTTTGATCTTCGAGAATGTATCCAAGATTGGCATAGCCCTTGAGCCAGTACGGCACCTCTTCCCAGCCCCAGCTTCCTTGGCCGTCCGTCGAAAGCCAGGCGTTATCCGGTTTCTGGAGCCACGCACTGATTTCGTGTAGGTGCCCCGTCATACCGTCACGCTGTTTTTCAAAGTAACGCAGCAGCCAGCCCTGCGGCTTGACGGCTCCAACCGGCAATTTAACCAGCACACTCGGTTCCAGCGGTGCACGATTACTGACATAATAGTCATTGGTGCTGGTCATGTCGGGCTTATCGACAATTACCGCTTCAGTCGGCGTGTAGTCCGAACAGTTGACATCGTAAGGCAGCGAACAAATCATCCAGTTGGAAGCCAGTACTGCCAAGTCCCCAATATTGACCCAGCAATCCTTATTCACATCGCCGGGCGGATACCCCCACCGGCCGCAATCCCCGGCAGCAAATGCCCGATTATCTGTAACACCTGAAATAACAGCAGCGATAGTTAGCAATATTAGAACATATTTAAACAGCCACCCCATTTTCATTCTCTTTCCCTTTCTGAAATATCAGAAGTCTGTTGTTCCCCATCATAAAAATATTAATAAGTTCCGGTTTACCGTTTCAATCAAACCTAAATCGCAATCAACTCTGATAGAGGGAAAGGGGCCGTTGAAATCTCAACGAACCCCTTTTTGAACTGCTGCTAACCCCCTAACTGTGCAAACAAATCACAGTTACCAAACACACGCTTCTAATTACATTAATAACAGGTCGGATACTCGAAGCATTCCATCCAACTCTGAGCAAAGACCGCGAAATCAGCCAGATTGACCTTACAGTCATCGTTTTGGTCAAATTCCGGCTGTTCAACACATACCGAATCTTCAGTGCGAACGGTAACGTAGGCATTGGCAATTTCAACCTTGTCCAGCACATAGTTGTAAATCTTGACATCGTCAATACGACCATTAAAGAAGTTTTCGACATCGCCAACGTTGTTGATGGATTCGGGCTTGTGACCAAATCGCAAGTCACCTTCCAGTCCCGGGAATCCGAGGCTGTGGCCGTTGTAATCCACAGCCTGCGAACCATCGATGTAAAGATCGAAATCATTATTAGCCGAATAAACAAAGGCAATAAATCGCCACTGGTCTACAATAAATACTTCCGGACCAGCAGCCGTCCATGAGGCCCAGTTTGCGGCAACACCATCGGCGATTGAAAGCCAGATACCGTCCGTTTGACCGTAAGCCGGTGTTGCGGTGGCAATCGTAAACGCATCGTCATTTTCAGAAGCCGTATCGGTACCGAACTTGCCGATAATCCCCTGCAGCGGATTGCTCAGGTTGTTCGGGCGTACCCAGCAGGTAACCGTAAAGCCCGGCGTTGCACCCACCTGCGGCAGCGGAACGTCACCGACAATGTTCATGAAATCATCAACGCCGTCCAACGACAACGAACCGGAACCGACAACAGAAGCGACATCGTTAGGCTCTGTACCCTGCAGGGTAAACTTTGCACCGCCTTCAAGTGTTCCGTCAAAACCGGTTCCATTTGCTTCAGCACCGTCGCCATCCAGCGGCCAGTGGTACAGCAGCGACAGTGAAATCAACTCTGCCAACTCCGACGCTTTTGGGCCGGCGGCATTGGTCGCAACACAGTAGTAACTGCCCGCGTCAGCCGAAGTCTTATCGTGAACCGTCAAAGAACTGCTTAAGGCATCGGAAACAATATCATACTTGACATCATCATCCACAATAGCGCCGGCAACGCCGTCTTTGAACCATTCAAAGGTAACCGCTGTCGCACTTTCAACCATTACAGAGAATGTAACATCCTGGCCGTCTTTCGCTTCCTGATTGACGGGCTGGCCGCTGAAGAACGGAACGGTTTTAGTATCAAACTGCCAGACAGCTCCCTTGATCGTATTCGGATCGGTCACACCGTCATCAATCACCTGGTCAATCCGCCAGAAGTAATCCAGATTCGTTGTCAGCGTACCGGGTTCATATTCTTCAACGCCTCCGGCAACAGCAACGGTCGCCTGATATTCGGCGTCCGACTTCGTTGCATCAGCGACCGCTGTTTCTTCAGTTCCCAGATAAACATCATAATTGACGATTGGCTTACTGGAAATAGCCGAAGCCTGCCACTTGAGATTTTCATCGACATTCACCTGGGCAGCGCCATCTGCCGGCGAAACCAGTACAGCCGCCATATCGTCGGCACCTAGTTCAATGTTCTTGGCAATCGTCCCTGCACTCAGAGCTTCGTTGTAAATGCGAAATTCATTGATTTTTCCGTTGAAATCGCCATCACCAAACTGTACCGCCGAACCAAGATAAAACTCATTGACAACCAGAGAAGCCAAGTCTCTGCCGGCTAAACCGGTGCTGGTCGAAACGGCACTGGCGGGATTACCGGCTTCCGCCAGCACAATCGACAATGAATCATTTGTTTCGTTCCAAATCGCCGCCACATAGTATTCCGTTCCGTCAACAACTTGGGAGCCACCCGGTAAAATGGCGGTGTTTTCGGGATTGCCGTCATTGAACGAGCAACTAGCGACATTGCCTGCATTCCCGCGACGAGGGGTAATGTCCATATAGTTCAGATCAGCCCCTTTACCGGCCATAAATACTTTCGACCAGTTTGAACCGGAAGTCTGTGTAAACCAGGCTTCGATGGTTAATGTATCCGTGCCGTTAATCGTCGCTGCCAGTTCGGCAAGAGCCGCTCCAGTCGCACTGGCATTATTGGTTCGCGTTCCGCCGCCCGGAAGTACCAGTTCACCATCAACAATGGAAGCACCGCCGTTCACGGTCAAATCTGCCGTTCCCACCCGGTCGTTCGGGTCGGCCGTAAAATCGTACCGATGCATCAGATCCGCTTGCGCCAAACCTGCCAGACACAAGGAAAACACAAAGGCAACTGTCATCAAATATTTGATTGTATTCATTTTATGTTCCTTTCAATGGTTATACATTCGATCATCTTCAAAATGTACAATTACTGGCAAGCTGACTGCGGAATCAGCCCACAATCCAGCCATCCGTTCACAACGATCAGCAAGTCATCCAAATCTACACGACAGTCGCCCGTCAGATCGAATGCAGGAACCTGAACGCAAGGCGTTCCGGCCGGGTTTTCTTCAACGTAAACCTTAGCGATATCCAGGTTGGTCAGCCCGTAGTCATAGATGCGGACTTCGTCAATATCACCGACAAAGAATTCGCCGCCGCCGCAGAAAGTACACGTGCGTCCGATGGCGAAGTTATCAAGATTTGGAACATTGTTAGTGCCCGGCTCGTCACCACCCACCGATTCACCGTCCACAAACAATTCACGGGCCGTACCATCGAATGTCACCGCTACCTGATGCCATGCGCCGTCGGCAAGGTCAATCTCATCGCCCAGGTTAACCGCCAAATCAGCCCCCCACCAGTAGTTAACCAGATCATCGTTAATCACTTTGAAAGCGTTCACCTGTCGGCCGCCGCCATAATTACCCCAGCCGATAATCCCGCGGTCCGGGCTTAACGCTGTCGGACGAATCCAGGCGGTAATCGTATATGCCTGGCTGCCAATCGGAATAACGCTTGTGTTTCCGCTGCCATCCAATGTCAGCATGTCACCGTCGCCGTCAAGGGTCATCGCGCCGTTAACCTGTCCGGCAGTAATCCAGTTTGCGTCAGCTACAAGATCGCAGCCGATTCCATTGATCGAATCAACGGCTGTTGTGCCGGTGCCTTCGTCAAATGTCCAGTGTGCCACCAGCGAACGAACAATCAGTTCGCCCATCTCGGAAGTTCCTGCACCGGCCGCGTTAATTGCAACACAGTAATACTGTCCGGCGTCCGCCAGTTCCACGTCAAGAATCGTCAGAGTACTGGTCAATGCGTCTGAGACAATGTCATAATCACCATCATCTGCCAGCGGGCTTGCGACACCGTCTTTGTACCATACAAATGAAGTCACGTCAGACGTGCTTTCAACAATCACCGAGAACGTCGCGTCACTGCCTTCGGGCAGATCCTGTGCCGCAGGTTGACCGCTGAAGAAGGGAACAGCCGGGATTGTCGTAAATGACCAGGAATCACCGGTATAAACCACCGGGCTGCCGCCTGTGTTCGGGTCAATCGAATCGACACGCCAGAAGTAAGTCACTTCATTGTCCATGTCATCGGTCAGCATAGAATGATCGGCCGGATCAGCCGTCAAAACATTCAAACCGTCAACAATTTTTTCCATATCATAGCCGGCATTCAGCGAATTCGGCTCTGTTCCGAAATATACATCATATCCGCTGGGGATATAAGCCGTCGGAGCGACCCAACTCAACTGAGATTCAATAGCAACTCCATCAACACCGTCATTCGGAGTCGGATCAGTGGCGATATCGGTTGCCGGACCAGCAGCGAAGCTGGTTTGAAGCTCAGCTTCCGTCAAGGCTGTATCATAAATACGAAATTCATTAATTTGACCTCTGTAGTCGCCGTCACCAAACTGAACCGCCGAACCCAGATAAAACTCATTCACATTAAGAGCCGCCAAATCATGGCTGGTCCCTACGGTGACAGCATCCCAACTACCCGCATCGCCGACTTTTGCGATATAAACAGACAATTCGCCCGTCGTATCATTCCATACGCCAGCCATATAATATTCCACATGATTAGGAACAACCGTACCGGAAATAGCGATACTCTCACCGCCCGAGGTTCTGTACGAACCACTGGCGACATTACCGGAATTTCCACGACGAGGTGTCAGATCCATGTAGTTATCATTAGCACCTTCACCCGCCATAAACAACTTGGTCCAGTTCTGAGCCGCCGATTGCGTAAACCAGACTTCAATCGTCAATTCATCGGTGCCGTTCATTGTAGCAGCCAATTCAGTTAAGGCCGAACCGCCTGCGCTGGCGTTATGGGTGCGGGTGCCGCCGCCCGGTAAAACCAAAGATTTGCCGACGACCGCAGCATTACCATTGATGGTCAAATCAGCCGTCCCAACGGAATCTTCGGCCTGACCATCCGTATTAAAGGTGTACTGATGTACCAATGCGGCATTCGTCCAGCCGCACACACACACCAGCAAACCCAACAAAATAAGCGTGTTGAATCGTTTCATCGTGTTACCCTTTCCAATTTAAACAAATAAACGTTTCTCGTTCTAATTCATGAACCACACACATTACCCTGCAACCTCTTTGTATTCAGATCTTCATACCCTCCAAAACAGTTGTCATCACCATCCGTACTGCTTATCCCTTTCGCCATCAATGGCAAAAAGCTCATTGGGCCTTCTATCTGCGCGCACCGCCCCCGTTGTAGTTATACCAATCCTGTTGAAAACGCTTGATTCCTTTATTGTGCTATATCACAGTCTGCACCAAAGACATCGACTAATCGACTATGACGATTCTTCTATTACCACCAGTGATACGGCATACTGTTGCCGCCACGGCCAACCCAAACTCGCATACTGTTAAAACGTCGTCGGGAGACATGGCCGTCCGCAAAGAGAATATTGCTATCCACCGGCAGCATACTTCGATTCAAATGATTCGTCCGGTCATAGATTCCCCACGCACTGTATGAACCGCCCTTGACTTCGGTAAACGTTGCCGTTGCCGGGTCCAGCCCGTCACTGAGAATTGCATCGGTAATCAGTTCCTTAGCGGAAGTATTATTGATATCTGTAATTTTTTTAGTCCATTCAAATTCCGGCTGGCCAACCATCGGAAGCGATCCGCTTGCCGCACGGTCCAGCAGCCAGAAATAACCGGTTACCCGGTAATGGTGATTTCGAAGTTCACCAACGGGTTCATCCGGGAGACTTCCTTCTGAATCATCGGGATCGGCGCCTTCGGTAAATCGCCAGAAATTCATCATTTCAGGGTTTTTAGTTTTATCCAGCGGGCAGTAAAACGTCCGCCGGTCACCCCCGGTGCCCATCACATAGTCCGTCGTGGCATACGAGACATCCCATAGCCAACTGGCATTATAGTTCAGAGCCAGCGAGCTGTCATTTTCGTCGGCATATAACAGCAGGCTGAGCCCGATCTGCTTTTGATGGTTGCTGCAGATAACCTTTTGCGCCTGCACCTTAGCCTTACTCAGTGCCGGCATAATCACCGCCATTAATAAAGCGATGATGGCAATAACAACTAATAATTCAATCAGTGTAAAACCGAGATGCGCTCTTCGGAAATATGCTTTGTTCTCTTTCATGTTACCTGCCTTTTCACTTAAACCATATTATTCGCTTTTAATTTCCGGCCGGCCATCCTGTAGCCTGCCGGTATGAATTCATTCAATGTCAATGACCGGCTCAGCAAAGATACACCAGTCACTGTCCGTCGCTCTGCCGCCGTCTTTATAACCGACAATGTCCGGGTCACCGCCATCGCTGGTCATCAACGTCAGGAAACGGTCACTTTTTCGCAACCGGATTTCGATTTGGTCGCACAGGCCTTTTGTTGTGATATTGCGTTTCTGATACTGAATCTGTCCATCGACCAGCACCCAGAAGTCCGCATTGCAGTCTCGCGGCGTTTCCTCTTCACTGACACCAATTTTAGAACGGAAAATCAACTCGCTGTCAGCTGGAAGGACCGCCCGTATGCGCTCAAGGTCATAGGTGATCCCCAGATTCGCGTGAATAAAGAGACCCGGTTTCCCCGGACGACCATAGCGAACGCCATCCAGAACCATCGGAACATCATCAATAGTTGCCGACATGTTCATCGTCAGATCCGAACAGAAAACACCATTGGTCACCGGACATTCCGCAAACGCATGTCCTTGTGAGGTCACCACTTGTGTCTGATTTCCATTCGGCACAAAGACGCCATCCACAAACTTGTTCCATGGCACAGGAACATACGTGTTAGGAACATTCCGGTCATCATGCAGTCGCTGCACCTGAAGTCCGGTTCGCGGATCGATAGAGGTCGCAAATCCCGGCTTAGAAATACCGTCACCGCCGGCAGCCAAACTTATCAGGTCAAACGCCTCGCCCCGCCAAACCATCCCATGGTCGGAGGCAATATGACGAGCGAACATTTTTCGTGACACCTGAATCGCCTGCATCTGCTCGGTTGAAGGATCAACCCGCAAGGCCTGGCCCTTGACGACTTCTCTGGCCGGATGGGTCTCGTCATTAATGCCGGCAGCCATTGAAGCCCGCCCCTTGAACATGTGCAGATCACTGGTGCCGTCAAAATCCACCTTAACACCAAACTCTGTACCGATATCCACAATACTGGAACACGGCGTATTAACGGTAAAGCCGCTGGCTTCGGTCGGAACTGTCGCATAGACCCGCCCATAACTAAGATACATGCTTTCAAAGCTCTTCAGCTCAAATTCAGCAGGCCCTTCGATAATCACTTCCGCACCGGTGTAAAATTCAATCTTGACACACCCCTTCAGCAGATGCCGGGGGCCGTCAAAGTTATTCAGATGATTACCAACATCCGCACTCATCGCGGGGTTGGCCCATTTCACCCCCACCGAGTCAGTCACCTGTGCAACCGCCTCGCGTGTTTTTTTCACTGGAAATAGAGTCACGTAGGCAATCATCAGCAACAGGGCCGCCAAAGAGGCGACTGCTGTAAAGAGACTGAATTTATTAACACGACCCGGCCCGGAACTGACGGGCTTGGAAATCGAAGTGATGATTTCCGGCTTCGGCTTGGCAGCCGGCTCGACTTCCTGGGGCAAGGCCTGAAGCTCATACTCAGCCAGTGCATTCAGAGCCTCACTGTATGCTTCACCGGAAACAATCAACGGTTCCGCGGGCACTTTCAATTGACTGCCTTTTTCAGATAAACACGAATACAACAGTGTCAGGTCAACATACGACTCAATCGCTTCCGGGTGGGCTTCAAGATACTGGTAAAGTTCGGCACGCTGTTGATCTGTCATGCTGCCATCGAGCTTGCGAAGCACCCATTCGCTTAAAACGGATTGATTTTGGTAGTTGTTATTATTCATTGCCCTGCCCCCAGGCCGAAAGGGTTAACGCGATACAACGGGAAAGCGATTCGTGCAGACGAGACATAACTTTGTACATGCCGGCCGCAGGCCGTTTCAATTGCTCGGCAATCTTTTTGATCGTCAGTCCCTGGTGATAGCGAATATGAATCAATTTGCGGTTCTTTTCGTTCAGCTTCGAAAGGCATTGATCCAGCGCTTTGAGCCGGTCGTCCATCCGCATCACTTTTTGTGAAGCCACCTGGCTGATCTGTTCTAATAATTCCCCGCTGACCAGATCCAGATTACGTTTTTTCTTACTGTGATATTCCATTATCTTATAGCGGGCAATCGTGACCCCCCAGGCACCAAAGTTGGTTCCCAGCTTAAAATCGTCGAATTTATCCCACATCATTGTCGCAGTATCCTGCATAATATCGTCGGCGTCGGCCGCACTGGGAACCATGGACAAAATATAGGCATAAATCGCCCTTTGGTTCGCAAGAAACAGACGCAGAAATTCTTCGTTCTGTGCCTTACCAGGTTTTGCTACGTCCATATTATCCATTTTCAGGAACACCTTTCATAAACGATTGCCTCTCCTATATAGTCATGAGATAGAAAACATGAATTAGACAAAAAAACTAAAAAAAGAGCCTTCCGCTGAAAAAGATGTCATTTTTGCGTAAAATCAGCTTTTTGGCATCGTAATACAGACTTTTTTACGCTATTCCGACAGGTATTGTTCTGAAAATAGGATATTCGGAGTGTTATTTTCATCAGTTCCCGGTATCTGAAAAGAACTTGAAACAGAAGGATTGAAGTGAGGCAAAAGGTAATACTCGTTGTGTTTACTCGAAATAATAGAAATGAAAGAAGGACAGAATCGAAAAAACACACAATCGTAAAATAGCAAACGCGATTTGCCGTATTAGCATTCAATCAGACAGGGTTCTTCGTTTTTCGCAATCTCTCTTTCGAGATAATCGGCTGACATCCCAACCAAACGGCAGCCAAAGCAGGTAAAAGAACACCAAAGCCACCAAGCCCAAAAATGGTATGTACCACGGCCACGGCAAAAAATAGAATGGCGTTTGCCCGCTCGGCTTCTCACACAGATACATATAATTGGTTCCGAGCAATTGATTGGCAACGCCGACAACGAATAGTAAACCCCAGGAATAGGCATAAGTGATCCAAACGCCCTTCCACCGCGGCCGCATCTGCAAGCCAAACGTCGCATACGCTGCGCCGACAACCACCAGACCGTGCGTAAAAAAGAAGTGGAAGCAGTGCCATGACGGAAACCCCTCCTGGGTCACCGGGGTCAAAATCGCCTGTGTCGTGCCCGCAAAGGCCCAAAAATAGACAATCTCAAAAATCGCCTGTCGCTTTGTGATAAGCATATAAGCGGTCAGATACAATGCAACACCGCAGGCATGAAGCGGCAGCGATTCATGCAGAAAATAATCCCACCCATCATATTGAATCGAGTAATAGTAGTTAAATCCTTCTACACCCACAAGTAATATCGCAATTGTTACGGAAATCACCTTCTGCAAATAAACTGATGCACTTTTACGAACAACAACTGACAGCAGAATTGATAGAAAAATCGTTAGCCCGATGACAATAAAATGAGCCAATCCGAACGGTTTAAACTCTGAGATAAATTGCGGATTATTCACAAGTACCTTTCAAAACAACTTTCCGTAGATGAGAATTTTAGACTGTTTTTAATACTCTGTCAATTTAGCGTTCCGGTTTCATACAATATGCCTTTAAAAATATATACAATTTCCAAAAAAACTTTTTTTATGAAAAAACTTGACGAACCAACGGTGCTTAAGTACAGTATAGTAAGTACCATTAGAAAGTGTTCGTTTTGACAGTAGTCCCGGAAAGATAAGGGTGTGGTATGTGGCGAAAATTACTGTCCGTCTTCAAAAAAGTTGACAAGGTCCAGAACCAGGTGGATGACTTGCTTCATCTTCTTCGTGGTTCACGTCGTAAAACAACCGATGACTATTCTCCAGAGAATTACTATGGATTAAGTCCCCGGCAGTGTGAGCGTTTGGGGATTAAGATCCTCAAGCTGCAGGATGGAGTCATGTCGCCCTATGCCAAACGGCGATTCTTCAAAACCCTCCATGCCAATGACGGCTCAGCACGTTACTATTTCGATTTTCAGGAATTAACACGCATGTTGTACGCGTTCTATCGGAAGCAGTCTCCATCGCAATACTGCTACGCTCCCGATTTTCTGTATGACGAAGTATAATCCGCAACGCCGGCGATTGCTTATCATTGTCACATAGTAACCATGTTCATCCGTTGAGAGCTATTTGTTTCTTCTCATTTTTTGAGTGGGACACCAATTAATTAAACCTCTCCTTTACGTATTTTGCCGCTTTTATCGGCAAAAATATTTTTTTCATTTTTTTGGTTGACCTGCTCGATATCCTCTGGTACCATGTTTCTATGCACAGAAACAGCAAAGCAAGTTCGTTTTATTGGTGGTGGCCGGCTGAATCTCACAGCGGGTAGCGGCAGACGGACTGCATCTTCTTACAAACCATAATTTCTTCGCGACCTGCGGCTTTTCATAAACCCCAGGTCGTTTTTTATTGCCAAATTCAAAAAAAGACGTAAAACTAAGGACGAAAACCGATGAATGAATATCAAAACAGAATCCAGCAGGCTCGGGCCGGCCAAATCATCCCGATGGTGCAGGAAATTGACATCACCTGCCCGGTGGAGTTTTTTGCCAAACTCAGCGATTACGGCCGTAACCAGCACTGCTGTCTGCTCGAATCACGGGATCATCTGTCCGAAGGCGGCGGCGGGGAATTGACCTTCGGAACGGCCAATCCCGCTCTGCACCTGTCCGGCACGGCCAATCAGTTTGAGATTGTCGCACTCAGCAAGACCGGCAAACGGATGATCGCCTACCTGGAGGAAAATCGGCAGCGTTTTGACTTTTGTGAAAGCATCAATTTTAGCGAGGACAGAATCAGCGGTACACTCCAGCGTAATGAAGCCGTCATGGACGAACAATCCCGTCTGAAAAGCGTCAATCAAATGGATGTGATCCGTGCGGTTGCCTTTGCCTTTGAGCTGGCCAGTAAACCTTTCCGCATCACCTGCGGTCTGCTGGGCGCCATCAGCTATGATTTTGTGGATCAGTTCGAAAAACTCCCGGAAAATAACGAAGATGTCCTGGCCAACCCGGATTATGAAATGTATTTTGCCGACAACATCTTTCTGATGGACCACAAAAACGGCAAAGGCTATGTCGTGGTTAACGCTATGATTACCAACGGCGACCGTGATGCGATCTATGCCGAAGCACAGCAATGTTTTGAGAACTATTTTGATAAGGCCAAACAAGGGCATCCGCAACCGAAAGAGATGGCTGCAAGCAGTCAGGAACCTGAAACCGATACACATCGTGATGAATATGAAAAAATGGTTCGCACCGCCAAGCAGCACATTATCGACGGCAACGTCTTTCAGGTTGTGCTAAGCCGGACGATTACCGAGCCGTGTCCGGCTGAACCGCTCGACGTCTATCGCAAACTGCGGCGCCTGAATCCTTCGCCCTATATGTTCTACATGAATACCGCAAACACGACGCTGATGGGTGCCAGCCCGGAACTGAACCTTCGCGTCAGCGGCACACGAGAGCGTCAGGTAGAAATCCGCCCCATCGCCGGCACCAAACCTCGCGGCCGAGTCAACGGCGTCATCGATCCGGATACCGATCTTCGTTATGAAGCGGAACTGAAGCTGGACCGCAAAGAACTGGCAGAACACATGATGCTGGTGGACTTGGCCCGCAACGATATCGCCCGAGTGTCGGAACCGGGCAGCCGCTTCGTCAATGAAATGCTGATTACTGAACGCTATGAATCGGTCATGCACCTGGTCAGTAATGTCAAAGGCACCCTTTGCAGCGACCTGGATGCACTCAGTGCCTATTTAGCCACTATGAACATGGGAACATTGACCGGGGCGCCGAAAATCGAAGCGATGAAAATCATTCGCAACCTCGAAAAGAACAAACGCGGCTACTACGGCGGCGCTGTGATGTATCTGACCGTGGACGGACAGTTTGACAGTTGTATCACCATCCGCAGCCTGCAGGTCAAAGGCGACACCGCCTATATCCGCGCCGGTGCGGGCATCGTCCACGACAGTATCCCGTCGGCCGAATTTGACGAAACTCAGCACAAGGCCAACTCGTGTATCAAAGCCATTCGCATGGCCGCCGAACAATCAAAACCGTAAAACAGGAAAGCTGATATCATGGAAACCAAAGTTTTGTTCATTGATAACTTCGACTCATTCACCTATAACCTGGTGGACGAATTCGCCAAGCGAAACTGCCAAACACAGGTCTATCGTGCCGATACACCGCTGGAAACGCTGATTGCAACAGCCGAGCAGTTCAAGCCGAACCTGCTGGTACTTTCGCCGGGACCGGGCAATCCCGATAGCGCCGGCGTTACGCTGACGGCACTGGATTATTTCAAGGATAAGCTGCCGATTCTGGGTGTCTGTCTGGGCCATCAATCCATTGTGCAATATTTCGGTGGACGGATTGACCACGCCCCCGCCGTCATGCACGGCAAGCCCTCTCGCATCACCCACACCGGCGTCGGCGTCTTTGAAGGATTGGAAAATCCACTGCAGGCCGGTCGCTATCACAGTCTGTGCGGCTGTGACCTGCCGGACTGCATCGAAAAAGTCGCCGAATTCGAGGGCATCGTCATGGGCGTTCAGCACAAAGAGCTGCCGATATACGGCGTCCAGTTCCACCCGGAAAGCATCCTGACCCCCACCGGCGGAAAAGTCATCGAAAACATGTTAAATATCGCCAATCATCTGACACAATAACCTAATGTGATCATCAAGGAGGCAAAAACATGGCAAAAATAACACACTATCTCGAAATCATTCTGGAAGGCAATGATCTGACATTTGAACAGGCCCAGGACCTGCTGGATATCATTTTCGGCGGTGAGGTTGCCGAAGTGCAGATCGCGGCATTTTTGGCCGCCATGCGCACAAAAAAGGCCGCGGTCTCGGAAATTGCCGGGCTGGCTTTTTCGCTCCGAGAGCATGCCGTCCCGGTTAAAACGAATGTCGGGCCGCTAATCGACACCTGCGGCACCGGCGGTGCGGCTCTGAAAACCTTTAATATCTCCACCGCCTCAGCGCTGGTCGCAGCCGGCGCAGGTGCCTATGTCGCCAAACACGGCAATCGCGGCATTACCAGCAAATGCGGTTCGGCCGATGTCCTGACGGCATTGGGCGTCAACGTCGCCCCCGGCCCAGAAATCGTCGCCA
>JANQGW010000043.1 GCA_028282905.1 Sedimentisphaerales bacterium
AAAGTAGTCAGTACCTTCGCAGATCGGACCGACGACATTCACGACTTCCAGACCGTCCATCGTTATGTCGGCCGCACGATGTGTCGGGACAAATTTCTCGGCGACCGCAGCCGGCCAGATGAAGTGGAACGCCTCGTACAGACATGGACGGATCAGGTCGTTCATGCCCGCATCGACAATCACGAACGTTTTTTCGCCACCGGTCTTTTTGAAGGTTGTCTGCGTCAGCATAATCGCAGCATTAGCGATGATGCTTTTGCCCGGCTCAAGAATGAGCTTGAGATTGGCCGCTTTCAGCAGCGGTACAATTCCCGCGGCATAGTCAGCCGCTGAAGGCACAGTATTTGTTTCATAATCGGCGCCGTAGCCGCCGCCGAGGTCGAGTGTGTCGATGGTATGGCCCTTGGCGCGAAGGTCTTCGATCAGCGGCAGGACCATCTTGACATAGTTGACATACGGATCGATGGTTTTGCCGCCGGAACCGAGGTGGACGTGGATGGCCGACATCTCAACAACGCCATTATCGCCGTACTGGGCATAGACTTTCATCGCCCGCTCGATGTCAATACCGAATTTGGTTTCCTTGACGCCGGTGGTGATGTGCCGGTGCGAATCGTACTTGATATCCGGATTGACACGCAGAGCGGCTTTGGTGGTCTTGCCGTGTTCTTTGCAGAGCTTGATGAGATTTTCCAGCTCGGCTTCGGACTCGATATTGAAATAGCCAATGCCTGCTTTGAGGGCTTCAAGGATTTCTGCATCGGTCTTGCCAACCCCGGCGAAGACGATTTTGCTCATGTCGGCCCCCGCCTGCTGCGCGCGGAACAGTTCGCCGCCGCTGACGATGTCGAAACCGCTGCCGGCTTCGGCCAGATGCTTGAGGATATTGATATTGCCGCAGGCCTTAATCGAATAGCAGATTGTCGTGTCAATCTCGGCATAGGCAGTCTGAATCTTTTTCAGATGGTCCAGAAACGTTGCTTTGCTGTAAATATACACCGGCGTGCCCACCTGCTCGGCAATGGCCGCAACATCGACACCTTCGGCAAATAATTTCCCATTTTTATAACTAAATGAATCCATAAAATCCAATCCTTTAAATCGATTTAAACTAAAACCCAGGTGCGATATCTATTTCCGTCAAAAACGAAAAAATCGCTGTTGCAGCGGCAATAAAACTCGATTCCCGGGCGTATTATCCTGTGAGTTGTTTTTGCCAATTGCCTCCCTACTATACGTTTTTGGTCGAAAAATTCAACCGGTGTGTTTGGATTCGCTAAAAATGCTTGTTTTTTGAGCAAAAACCGCTTATTTTATGCGTTTTAAATGGTTTTATCGTCTTATTTGGGGTTTTTGTATGACTTCTGATACGCAAAATCAACCGGCGACACTGTCCCGGCGTACGCTGCTGAAGCAGTCGGCGGCTTTTGGCGCTTTGACGATTGTCCCGCGTTATGTGCTGGGCGGGACCGATCAACCGGCACCAAGCGACAAACTGAATATCGCCTGTGTGGGTGTCGGCGGCAAGGGCCACTCGGATGTGGTCAGCGTCAGTTCGCAGAATATTGTCGCGATGTGTGATATTGACCACCGGCACTCAGGCCATACCTTCCGAAGGTTTCCCAAGGCCAACCGCTATTATGATTATCGCGTGATGCTGGAAAAGGAAAAGAATATTGACGCTGTCGTGGTGGCGACGCCGGATCATACCCATGCGATAATTACCCTGGCGGCGATGCGTGCCGGCAAACATGTTTATTGCGAAAAGCCGCTGACACATACGGTCAAAGAAGCTCAGCTTGTGGTGAAAGTCGCCAAGGAAATGGGCGTCGCAACCCAGATGGGTAACCAGGGTCAAGCTACCGAGCACACCC
Organism: Sedimentisphaerales bacterium; assembly: GCA_028282905.1. Classification (GTDB taxonomy): domain Bacteria; phylum Planctomycetota; class Phycisphaerae; order Sedimentisphaerales; family Anaerohalosphaeraceae; genus 4572-13. Next base: position 1,875 of record JANQGW010000043.1, read on the forward strand.
GGCTGATTCAGGAGTGGATCGCCGACGGGGCGATTGGAAATGTGCGTGAGGTGCATGTCTGGACGGACCGGCCGATGCAGGGCGTACTTGGCGAATACTGGCCGCAGGGAATCAACCGGCCGACAGATACGCCCGCGGTACCGGATCATGTTAAATGGGACTTGTGGCTGGGACCGGCGCCGCAGCGACCGTATCATCCGGCGTATCACCCGTTCCGCTGGCGCGGCTGGTGGGATTTCGGGTGTGGGGCACTCGGCGATATCGGCTGCCATGCGATGGACTCGGTATTCCGGGCATTGAAGCTGGGATATCCGCTATCGGTACAGGCAGCCAGTACGCGTGTGAACAAAGAAACGTATCCGACCGGCTCGATGGTGACCTATGAATTCGGTCAGCGCGGGGACATGTCTCCGGTAACGCTGACATGGTATGACGGCGGACTGAACCCGCCGCGACCGCAGGAACTGGAAACCGGCCGACGTCTTGGCGATAACGGCACACTGTATATCGGCGATAAGGGCAAGATTTTGGACGGGCGGATTATTCCTGAGAAAAAAATGAAAGAGTACAAACGACCGGCCAAATCGCTTCCGCGTTCGCCGGGGCACTACCAGGAATGGATTGAGGCCTGCAAAGGTGGAAAACCCGCCGGGTCGGACTTCAGCTTTGCCGGGCCGCTAACGGAAGTAGTACTGATGGGCAATATCGCCCTGCGGATGGAACTGCGAGAAAAGCTGACTAAACAAAAGCTGCTCTGGGACGCGGAGAAAAAACAATTTTCGAATCTGCCCGAAGCCAACGCCTTTTTGACCAAAGAATACCGCAAAGGCTTCGAAATCGAAGGCATCTAATACTGGCAGACACTCCCCTTTCGGGGCTTACTGGTAATTACAAACTTCCAGCCGGAGACTCACGTTTCCGGCTGTTTTATTTCCAACTTTAAATACTGTTAACATCTTTCATAAGTGAAACGAACCAAATCAATAACAGTACAAACGGTCCGCAACTGCCAATAGTGCCCAAAATGGAAAAGATCATTCCGGTGATCCTTAGCCCTGTTTTTCCATATTTTTGTATGCTTATTATGGAACGGACAATTCCACCAATGCCAAACACAAGTGCCGCCAGCGGCAAAGCAAAAATTACCACTAATGTATAAAAACCGAAGATTGTTTCAATTGTAGTGTAAACCTTTGGAATACATGATAATATCCCACAGATTAAACTGATCAAACTGCCGTAATTGAATTTTGGCCCACTATCCATACAGACTCCAACTGTTGCAGCCGGTGTGTATTTTACGTTTTCTTATTCGCCCTCTCCAACAGCCATTCGTACCATTGTTCCATGCCTTCGCCGGTGGTTGCAGAGACCTGGAAGATTTTGGCGTCGGGGTTGACGACGCGGATGTCGGCCAGCACGCGTTCGAGATTGAAGTCGATATAGTCAAACAGGTCGATTTTATTGATCAGAACCGCGTCGGCTTCGGCGAAGGTGCCGGGATATTTGACGGGCTTGTCGTCGCCTTCGGGGACGCTCAAGAGAATCACCCTCGCGGACTCGCCCAGGTCGAAGGCGGACGGACAGACCAGGTTGCCGACGTTTTCGATGATGACCACGTCCATTTTCTCTGCGCCGAGTGCTTCAATGGCCCGGTGGACCTGTTCGGCCGACAGATGGCAGGCGCCCTGGGTTTCGATCTGGACAGCTTCGGCGCCGGCGGCGCGAATCTTCTGTGCATCGGTGTCGGTTTTGATGTCGCCTTCGATCACACCGATGGTCAATTTATCATGCAAATCCTGAATCGTCCGGGAAATGGTCGTGGTCTTGCCGGAACCGGGCGAGGAAATGACATTGAGACATAAGATGCCGTTTTCGGCAAAAAAGGCCTTGTTCTTTTGGGCACATTCTTCATTACGGCTTAAAATCTTCTGGTTCAGTGATACTTTCATGTTTTCTTAATCCATTCCGGGTCGCTTTATCGTGTCACTGTCGTTCCACGCTTCTGTTTTTGTCATCTCCGCATAGCCGTTCTTTAATGGCTATTGCGTTTCGTCTTCAAATTCGATAGTTTCCAGCAGCAGCGGTGCATCCGATTCGAAATCGTACTCGGCACTTTCGCACTGACTGCATACCGGGCTGTAAATGTTAAATTCAAATGTCACCCGGCATTGTTTGCATTTGGCCTGCAGCGGGATATGCTTAATGGTCAGGTTCATGCCTTCGCAAATGGTTCCGCCGGCAGCGGCCTCAAACGCGAACTGCATGCACTCATCGTTGAGCGCATTGAACTGGCCGCAGGAGATAATGGCACCGGTCGGCTTGGCGCCGGTTTCTTCGGCGTGCTGCAAAATCGTCTGTAAAATACTTTCGGCTACGGCTGTTTCATGCATTCTAACATATCCTTGGTAATTCGCGGCCATACGGTGTTTGTACAATGCGGCGGCCGCCGATTTTTGTTACCAGTTCCACCAGCGGGCTGTCGGCGGCTTCGGTTATGCTGCCAATCGCCGCAGCTTGTTTGCCCAGCGGATGACTTTGCCATAAATCAATCGCTTTGTCAGCGACTTCTGCCGACACCACCGCCAGCACTTTGCCTTCGTTGGCAATATTTAGCAGGTCAAAGCCCAGCATGTCGGCGGCGGTCTGGACGGTTTTGTCAATCGGCAGCGACATTTCGGCCAGTTCTACATTGACCTTCGCTGACAGAGCGACTTCGTTCAGTGTGGCCGCTAAGCCGCCGCGGGTGGGATCACGCATGAATTTGACCTGCTCGCCCAGTTTGGCGTACAGCATCTCGGTCAGTTCATGTAGGCAGGCGCAGTCACTTTTCAGCGGGGTCTGAAACTTTAGGCCTTCCCGCTGCGACATGATCGTCATGCCGTGATCGCCGATGGTGCCGTTGACCAATATCACATCGCTCGGCTCAATCCGGGTAAATGAAGGTGCAGCGTTGTCCATCAATACGCCCACACCGGAAGTATTGACGAAAATGCCGTCGGCCGAACCCTTTTCGACCACCTTGGTATCGCCGGTGACGATATTAACGCCGGCATTTTTGGCGGTTTGGCCAATGCTTTCCAGAATTTCCTCCAGCACATCCAACTCAAACCCTTCTTCGAGGATCAGCGACAAACTCAGGGCCAGCGGTTTGGCCCCGGCAACCGCCAGATCGTTGACCGTTCCGCAAACAGCCAGTTTGCCGATATCGCCGCCATTGAAAAACAGCGGCTGCACCACGAAGCTGTCGGTCGTAAAGCACAGTTTACCCGCAGGCACATCCACCAGTGCCGAGTCGGTCAGTTGAACCGATTCTCCATCGGCAAATTTAGGCACAATCGTGCGGGCAATCAGGTCGCCCATCAGTCGCCCGCCGCCGCCGTGGGCCATCATTATTTTTTTTGATTCTTCCATTGTTACTTTCAATTCAAATTTTCCCTGTGTCATCCCGGCCTCCGAGCCGGGATCCAGTGCGTCACTGTCTGGATGTCGGGTCAAGCCCGGCATGACATTCATACCAGCCCTTCGGGCCTGTTATCTACCGTATTTATACCATGCGGCGCAGGCGCCTTCGGTGCTGACCATGCATGGGCCGACGGGTGTGTCGGGTGTGCATTTTTTGCCGAACATACCGCACTGAGGTGGATCGATCAAGCCGCAGAGGACTTTGCCGCACTGACAGCCTGCGGGTTCTTCGGTCGGGACTTCTTCAATGCCGAAGCGATGCAGGGCGTCAAACTGCTTGTATTCGTCTTTGAGTTTGAGCGTCGCACCGGGAATGACGCCGAGGCCACGCCACGCACCGTCACATGGTTCGAACATGTCGTTAATAATCTTCCAGGCGACCTTGTTGCCGGTCGGGGTGACGGCAGCGCCATAGACTGAGTCAATTTCCGCGCGGCCTTCGGCGATCTGCTCGCAGATTCTTGCCAGTCCTTCCAGAATCTGCACCGCCTCGAAACCAGCCACCACACACGGGCGGTTGAACTGCTCGACGACCGGCATATAGGCATCTGAGCCGAGAATCACGCTGACATGGCCGGGGCACAGAAACGCGTCAATCTTGTCATTTTTCGCCCCCAGTAAAGCCTGCATCGCGGGCACGACCAGTTTGTGGCCGGAGAGAATGCAGAAATTCTCAACGCCTTCGTGTGCGGCATCGGCGACCGCAACCGCACTGGGCGGCGTGGTGGTTTCAAAGCCAACGGCCACGAAGACGACAATTTTATCCGGGTGCTTTTTAGCCAGTGCCAATCCGTCATCAGTACTGAGAACCACTTTGATATTGTCACGGTGCAGACTTTCGAGTGAACCGCCCTTGCCGGGTACGCGAATCATATCGCCGTAAGTCGCGATGATCGTGTCATCACGCCGCGCTAAATCCATGACCACATCAATATAGCCCTGATCGGTCACACAGACCGGGCAACCCGGACCGGACAATAATTTCAGTTTTTCCGGCAGCAGCGACCGGATGCCGTGACGAAAAATCGATACCGTATGCGTGCCACAGACTTCCATGACCTGAATCGGCTTATGCACTGTCGCACACACCGCCTCGATGGTTTTTCTGGCTTTTTCGATTCGCTCAAGCATTATGCGTCCTCCGACTGCTCAGCTTTTTGGCGTTCAGCCTCAAAGGCGGCGATTTCCTCAAACAATTCCCAGGTCTTTTTGGCCTCTTCTTCATCGACTTTGGCAATGGCATAGCCGGCATGAATCAGCACAACATCGCCGACTTCGATATCGGGCGTCAGCGTAATACGGATATTCCACCGGTTGCCCATCGCATCAGCAACGGCCTTGTCGCCTTCCTTTTCAATAACTCTCGCAGGTACCGCTAAACACATAATTTCCCCTGTCATCCTTAATATTAAAAAGAACCACGAATGAACACTAATGAACACGAATTAAAACTAAAAAATATTAGTGTTTATCCGTGTCCATCCGTGGTTCTACATTTTTTCGATCAGTGCGGCGGCGATGGCTGCCTGTCCGAGGCTGAGGCCGCCGTCGTTGACCGGTATTGATTTTTTCCATAATACACGAAAACCGTCCTGTTGCAAACGCCCAATCAGGCGATTTGCCAGATAGCGATTGCAAAAGACCCCGCCGGATAGGGCCGTCTCGACAATTCCCGTCATTTGCCGGGCCTTTTGAGCCAGCGCCAGCAGCCCCTCGCAAATGCTGTTATGAAACCGGGCGGCGATGACGCCTTTGCTGACACCGGAACGCATATCCAAAATCATCCCTTGGATTATCGGGGTATATTGCAAATTCCATACGCCCTGTCGGTCGAACAGTTCAATCGGATAGGCGCCTTCGATGCCTGTTTCTATCGCCGCCTCCAAAGCCATTGGCAGCTCGGCTTCGAAGCGGTTGACAGTTCCCAGCCCCAGCAGTGCCGCAGCGGCATCAAACAACCGGCCCAGGCTCGATGCCTGGGCAACATTGACGCTCTTTTCGATCTGCATCGCAATCATTTTCAGCTTATCGGCATCCGGCTCAATCGCTGCCAGTAAGTCGGCATTTTCAGTAAGGCCTTCTTCGCCCAGCAAGCCAACCAGCGGGCGGACGGCTTCTTTGGAGGCTTTATCGCCGCCGGCCAGCGGATAGTAGGCTAATTGCCCAAACCGCTGGAATTCAGTCAGCGAAGCGATGAGACATTCACAGCCCCAGATGGCCCCGTCAGTGCCGTAGCCGGTACCATCGGCAACGAGACCGATGACCGGGCCGGACTCATCGAAGTCGGCCAGTACTGAAGCAATGTGTGCCCAGTGATGCTGCACACGCAGCAATTTGACATTGTCAAGCTGTTCGGCAAAATGGGTGGACAGATAGCCCGGGTGCAGGTCGCAAACGACTACGGTCGGCTTAACATCAAAGAGCTTTTGCAAATGCTCGACCGAACGGGTGTAATGGCGATAGACCCGTCCGTCGGCCAAGTCGCCGATATGTTCACTCATGAGCAGCTGGCGGTCTTTGACAAAACAGAAAGTGTTTTTCAAGTCAGCGCCGGCAGCAAAGATTTCGCTTTTGGCGGACTGTTTGTGAATGATTGGTGACGGCACAAACCCGCGTGCCCGCCGCAGAAACGCGGCTTGCCCGCTGACTTCATGAACCACCGAATCATCAACCTGGCGGAAGATATCGCGGTCGTGCATGAGGAAAACATCAGCAATCTCGCCCAACTCATCGATCGCTTGTTCATTCTTACAAATTAGCGGTTCATCGGATAGATTGGCACTGGTCATAACCAGCACGTCAATCCGTGGCTCGGCAAAGAGCAGGTAATGCAGCGGGGTATAACACAGCATAAAGCCGAAGCGGTCGGTTCCGAAGGCGGCTGACGGTGCGATGGCATTCGGCGTCCTTTTGTCCAGCAGGACAATCGGAGCTTCCGGGCTTTTCAGGAGTTTTTCACTGAGTGCATCAACAACGGCATATTCTTTTATCACTTCTACAGAAGCCGCCATTAACGCAAACGGCTTGGCGTCGCGGCGTTTGCGATTGCGAAGCTCGGCGACGGCCTGTTCATTGCGTGCTTCGACGGCAAAATGGAATCCGCCAATACCTTTGATCGCCGCGATGCCGCCGCTTCGCAATACCTCGGCACATTTTGCAATCACCGCGTCAGAATCGGTTTCAACCGTTATCCCACTTTTGTCGGCCAGCCATATTTTCGGCCCGCACGCCGGACAGGCCACCGGCTGAGCGTGAAAACGCCGGTCAGCTACATCTTCGTATTGGCGGCGGCAGGTGCCGCACATTTCAAACGTTGCCATGGTGGTGTTCGGCCGGTCGTAGGGAATCGTCTGGACGATGGAGTAGCGCGGGCCGCAATGGGTGCAGTTGATAAACGGGTAACGGTGGCGAAAATCGTTTGTATCATTCATTTCCGCCAGACACGCCGTACAGGTTGCGGAATCCGGCGTGACCTGCGAGACAAGCTGGCCTGCGGCGTCGCTTTCAGCAATGCTGAAAGCTGTTTCATCAGGGATTAAGGTAATCGTTTCAAACCCGCAGTCAGCAATGGTCATCAGGGCCGGGTAATCATCGCGGGAATTGTCCTGCAATCGCCCAACAAAGCCATCTAATGCCTCCGGCTGGCCCTGAACCTCGATGGTAACACCAACGGTATCATTGCGTACCTTGCCGGTCAACCGGAAATCTGCGGCAAGCCGATAGACAAACGGCCGGCACCCGACTCCCTGAACTCGTCCCTCAATTGTAATTCGTCGTCGCTGCAAACGTCCTCACTGGCTGAATATTCGATTATTGAAGGTGCCATTATACGGATTCTGCACGCCCGACCAACGGAAAACATGGCTGAATTCAGGAATGAAATCAAAAAAGATTTGAAAAAAATCAACACTGACGGAAAAAATATTAAGGGATTAGCCGATAATATCTTTTATTTTTACAAATTACAGACTCTTTTCAAGAAGCAGCCTGAAAAACAACCTTAACGCTAACATTTTCTTAATATTTCATTGACAAGCCAGCCCTGTTTGGGTATACTTAGTCTTAATGTTAGTGAGCTAAATAAAACCTATGGGGGTTTGAAATGACATTTGCAGCAAACTTTTTGAAATACTATCGCATCAAAGAAACCGGCCGGGGACCGCCGAAAAAACAAAAGACGACTCTTTTTTCATGGCGACGATCTGAAAGCAATTATTCACTCAATTATAAGGTAAAAAAATGAACGACCCAAGACTCCAAAACGTAAAGACTGAAAGACAAAAGTCGCCACCGGATTTATTCAGAGTGATGCGGGGGCCACCGAATTAGTGAACAGAAGTATTTTGTCTCTGTTCTTCGACCCCCGCACCCTATGTGTGACACCGAAATAATTTATTGACGCGGGGCCATCGAATTGGTGAACAAAAGTTTTGGTCTTTGTTCTTCGACCCCGCACCTTTTTCGGTGCTTTTTTTATGCGCCTAAGAAACGTCAATCATCAATTGCCACAAACCCAACCATCTCACAGTTCAACTAAAATCTACAGTAATCATCAGGAAATCGCCGATACTGCATGTATGGCACGGACTTTTTCAAATATGCTCAATGAATTTCGCAGTTACTGGAAATATTTCGTGTTTCAAAGTCTGCTGGCGAGCTTTTCGATTTTTCTGATTGTTTTGGTACTGGGGCAATATGACAAATCAGAAATCATCATGGCCTCACTGGGAGCAACGGCGTTTGTCGTGTTTGCCCTGCCGGAAAAGATTACCGCTCATCCCCGCAATGTCATCGGCGGCCATGCCATCGGAGTCATCTGCGGCAAAGCCGGCTTTCTACTGCTGGAGATGGTTCCCGGAGCAGGCACTATCGAACAGGCTGCCGGGTTCGGGCTGGCAGTAGGATTGGCCATTTTTATCATGGTTGTCATTGATATGGAGCACCCGCCCGCGGCGGGGACGGCCTTCGGCATCGTCACCACCGGGGCCACAATTCCAGTCGTCTTCGGCGTATTGTTCTTCGCCATCGCCCTGTCAGCCATCCGCTGGGTTCTCCGCAACAAACTCCGCGATTTGACATAATCAATTATTAATCTAATCCAGAATTTTTTAAACTTAAAAACAATAGAAAGAGCTTATGGAATGGAAAACCCAATAAAAATTCTCAACTGGATTGCTTTTGTTGCAATTCTCTCTATAACAATTCAAAATGAATATTATCTTAAGACAGGTAAAAAAGTAAATGACTCACGAGAAAAAAAGTATTTCCGATACGGTATGTGGGCTGGTTCGGTAGGCTTTTTCATATTGGCCTTGATGGGATTTTAAGAGTATCTACCAGCCTCTTCCTTATTCCATACACACTGCGAGTTCAATTCTTATATGTTTTCATGATTGTTATTCCCGCGAAGGAGGGAATCCAGATGTTTCGCACTGGACCGACGACTCAAGCCCGATATGACAAATACGCGTTTTTTTCAAAATCTGTGTAATCTGTGGACAAAACTAAATTTGTGTTTGGAGGCGGATCATTTCCTGCTGGATGATTTTCCGGGCGTGTCGAGTGTCGAGAATGCCGAGGGCTTTTTGATTTTCCTTGGCTACGACGGGCAGTTGTTCGAGGCCACAGTCGGTCATCCGATCGAAGGAGTCGGCCAGCGGTGTTGTTTCGCAGACGCTTTCGTTTTCACCAGCGAGCACATCAGCGACGACCATCCAGTCCCAGCAGTCGGTTTCCAGCAGAATTTCACGCAGGTGACTGAGCGTCAGCATCCCGGCCAGTTTGCCCCGTAAGTCAACCACAGGATAAGCAAGGTTTTCGCCATGGACAAAACGCTCCATTGCCTGGCTGAGCCGGTCGGTCAGGGTCAGCGGCGTCACTTCTTCCATCGCGGCCTGGCCGGCCGTCAGCCGTTCAATGACGTCCGCTTCGGTGATGTTGCGGTCATTTTCACCCGCCCAGCGAACGCTGAATTT